>CAKZVG010000675.1 GCA_937921835.1 uncultured Bryobacteraceae bacterium
GCGGCGAAATGGAGATGGGCATCGGGATCCACGGCGAGCCGGGACGAGAGCGCGTGCCGCTGGCTCCGGCCCGCGACGTCGTCGCGCGGATGGCCGGCGCGATCGTCTGCGACCTCCCGTTCCGCGCCGGCGACCGGGTGATCGCCATGGTCAATGGACTGGGGGGAACGCCGCTCATCGAACTGTACCTGCTCTACCGGGACCTGGCGCAGTTTCTCGAAGGCGCCGGCATCGCCATCGCCCGGCGCCTGGTGGGGAATTACATCACCAGTCTTGAAATGGCGGGCTGCTCCATCACCCTGGTCAAGGCCGATGAGGAGCTCGTCGAGCTATGGGACGATCCGGTGCTGACGCCCGGCCTGCGGTGGGGGATCTGAGCGCATGAGCGCCGGCAAGGCGGAATTTTTGGCCTGGATCGAGGGCCTCGCCCGGGTCTACGCGGAGAACCGCGAGCGGCTGACGGAACTCGACGCGGCGATCGGCGACGCCGACCACGGCGTCAACATGGAGCGCGGCTTCGGCGCGGCGGCGGCGTCGCCGGAGGTTCAGAACGCCTCCGGCATCCAGAGCTTGCTTCAGGCCGCGGCCAGGGTGCTCATCAGCCAGGTGGGCGGCGCTTCGGGGCCGCTATACGGGACGTTCTTTCTGCGCGCCTCGGCGGCGTGCGCCGCGCGGGCGGAACTCGATGCCGCCGGCGTGGTGGAACTGTTCCGCGCCGGGACCGAAGGCGTCCGGCAGCGGGGCAAAGCGGAGCCGGGCGACAAGACGATGCTCGATGCGCTCCATCCCGCGCTGGCCGCCATGGAGCGCGCGCTCGCCGGCGGCGGCGAAATCGAAGCGGTTCTGGCCGCGGGAGTGGCGGCGGCCGAAGAAGGCATGTTGAGCACGATTCCCATGCAGGCGCGCAAAGGACGGGCGAGTTATCTCGGTCCGCGCAGCGCCGGGCACCAGGATCCCGGTGCGACCTCCGCCTGGCTGCTGATCCGCGCCGCCGCGGACGTGCTGCGATGATCGGCCTGGTCATCGTTTCGCATAGCGCCGCCGTGGCGGAAGGAGTGTGCGAACTGGCCGGGCAAGTGGCGCGGCGACGCGTGCGCCTGGCGGCGGCGGGCGGCACGGCCGATCCCGAACACCCGCTCGGCACCGACGCCTTCAAGGTGCTCGAAGCAATCGAATCGGTGATCGAAGGCGAGGGCGTGCTGGTCCTGATGGATCTGGGCAGCGCCGTGTTGAGTGCCGGGACCGCGCTGGAATTGCTTGGGGAAGAGAAGCGCGCACGGGTGCATCTGTGCGCGGCGCCGCTGGTCGAGGGCGCCGTGGCCGCCGCCGCGCTGGCGGCTGCCGGGGCGGGAATCGAAGAGGTGGCGCGGGAGGCGCGGGGGGCGCTGGCGGCGAAGGCGGCGCAACTCGGAGACGCGCCCGGGACCGCCGCCCCGCCGGAACACGCGGCGGAGAAGCTGGCGAGCCTGGCCAATGCGCACGGCTTGCACGCGCGTCCGGCCGCGCGTCTGGTGAGGCTTGCGCGCCGCTTCGAGGCCCGCTGTTGGATCGAGAACCTCACGCAGCCGGCGGGTCCGGCCGAGGCCCGCGGCATCAACGCCGTGCTGGCGCTGGGAGCGCGGCAAGGGCACACGCTCAGGCTGCGGGCGGCGGGTACGGATGCGCGCGCGGCGGTGGAAGCGCTGGCGGCGTTTCTCGAATTCGGCTGCGGCGAGACGGAGCAAACTGCGGATTCAACGCCCGCGGCGCCCGCGGCAATCGGCCTCGAAACCGGGCGGCTCACCGGCATCCCCGCTTCCGCCGGGTTCGCTTGCGGACCCCTGGTGCGGTTTCATCCGCGCGTTGTTCCGGCGGGCGCCGGACCCGCGGCCGACCCCGAGACCGAATTGCGGCGCTTGTCCGCCGCGATTGAAGACGCGAAGGCCGAAACCCAGGCGCTGGCTGAGTGGGCGCGCCAGCAGGCAGGCGAGAGCGAAGCGGGTATCTTCGATGCCCAGTTGCTCTTCCTCGAAGACCCGGAGTTGACCGGACTGGCAGCGGACGCGGTGCGGGCCGGCGGCGTTTCGGCCGGGGAGGCCTGGCAGAGGGCGGCCGCGGCCATGGCCGGGCCGCTGGCCTCGCTCGACGATTCCTATCTCCGCGCGCGCGCGGCCGACGTGGCGGACGCCGCCGCCCGCGTGCTGCGCAAACTCGCCGGCCGGGAGCCGCCCGCGCTCGAACTATCCGGGCCCTCGATTCTGGCGGCGCACAGCCTGGCGCCGTCCGAAGTCCACAGCCTCGATCCGGCCATGGTGTTGGGCGTGTGCCTGGAAACCGGCGCCGCCAGCGCCCATAGCGTGATTCTCGCGCGCGCGGCGGGGATTCCGGCCGTGGTGGGGCTCGGTCCCGCGCTCACGGCGCTGGCCGAGGGGACGATCGTCGCACTCGATGGAGAGCAGGGCGTGGTGTGGGTGTCCCCGGGTGAGGAGCGGGCGGGCCTCATCGCGCGCCGCCGCGAGCAGTGGCTTGCCGCGCGCCGCGCCGCCGGGCGGGAACGGGCCCGGCCGGCCGCGACGCGCGATGGCCGGCGCATCCGCGTGGTGGCCAATCTTAGCAGCGTGGCGGATGCCGCCGAGGCGGTTGCCAACGGCGCCGAGGGCGTGGGCGTGCTGCGCACCGAGTTCCTGTTCCTCGGCCGCGCGGAAGCGCCCGGAGAGGAAGAGCAGCTTGCGGCCTACCGCGCCATCGCCGAATCGCTCGCCGGACGGCCGTTGGTCATCCGCACGCTCGACGTGGGCGGCGACAAGAGCCTGCCCTATGTGCACATCGGCGAAGAAAGCAACCCCTTTCTCGGATGGCGTGGCGTCCGCCTGACCCTCGGCTCCCCCGCCTTGTTCCGCACCCAGCTTCGCGCGATTCTCCGCGCCGCGGCCGTTTACCCGGCCGCGCTGCTGCTGCCAATGGTGTCCGCCGTGGAGGAAGTGCGCGCGGCCAGGGCGGCGCTGGCCGAAGCCCAGGCGGAGCTGGAGCGGGCCGGTCTCCCGTTCGCGAAGAAACTGCGGACCGGCGTGATGATCGAGGTGCCCTCGGCCGCGGCGCTTGCGGACCGGCTGGCCCGCGAGGCGGACTTCTTTAGCATCGGAACCAACGATCTCATCCAGTACACCATGGCTGCCGACCGCACCAACCCGCGCGTGGCGTCTCTGGCCGATCCTTTCCAGCCCGCCGTGCTGCGCCTGATCCGCCAGACGGCGGAAGCCGCGCGTGCGGCGGGCATCGAAGCCGCGCTGTGCGGCGAACTGGCCGCCGATCCGTTGGCCGCGCCTCTGTTGATCGGTCTTGGCCTCAAGGAATTGAGCGTGAGCGCCGCCCTGATTCCGGCTCTCAAGCGCGCCCTCGCCGGCTGGACGGTCGCGGAGGCCGAGGCCCTGGCGCGGGAAGCGCTGGCGCTTGACACCGCCGCCGCCGTGCGCCGCCTCCTGAGAGATGCAGCCGCGCCGCGGGGGTAGCGCTCAAGCAATTCGCAGCCGTGGTTTGCGCCCCGGTTTGTCGAACGCCCGCCGGTCCAACGGTGCTTACAGCGATCAGGCTCCACGCCGCAGGATCAAGTCCGCCACCCGGCCGCCGGACAGCAGCATGCCGCCGAAGATGGGACCCATGCGCGGCCCGCCGAAGGTGGCGCTGACGGTCATCCCGCTGAGCCACAGGCCGGGGTAGACCTCGGCCACGCGCTCCACCACGAAGGCTTCTCCGGCCGGGGCGTCCATCGGCGCCTCCTGGAGCACGCAGGCCGGATCCAGTAAACCGCGCTTGCGCAGAAGCTGCACCGCCGCTGCCTCGTGGCCGGTGGCGTCAACCACCGCGGCGGCGGAAAGGACGATCGGATCGACGGGCAGCGAATCACCGATCCGGGTCCGGTTCACCACCACGCCCGTCACCCGCCCGCCGCGCAGACATAGGTCTTCGAGCAGCGTCAGATTGAGCAGCACCGCGCCGGCGCGCAGCGCGGCCAGGCACAGGCCGCAGGCCAGTTCCGCCGAATCGGCGACGTGCAGCCCGCCGCCGCAGGCGCGGGAGCGGATGCCCGCTTCGGCCAGCACGGGCAGCGCTTCGTCCTGTACCACCACCTCGTTCATCCCCATTGCCCCGCCCCAGATGCCGCCTCCGGGCGCGAGCCGCTTCTCAAGGATTGTCACTTTCTTTCCGGCCGCGGCAAGCCGCGCGGCGGCGACCAGTCCGGAAGGCCCGGCGCCGGCGACGACGACGTCGCTCTCGATGCAGTCCGACAATTTGCGGTGATAGGTTTCGACAATCGCTCTTGATATCGAGGTTTCCATATTCCGTTGCCGCGGCAGGGCGCCGCGCGCGTGAATTCACCATTATCGGCCCGGCGCGGCCGCGGTTACAATGAAAGCAATATCTTCCACCCGGATCACCGCGCATGAAACCGTTACGCCTGCACGTTGGGTCCGCCGGTCTGCCGCTGCTTGCGGCGCTGCTGGCGGCCGCCGCATCGCCTGGAGAGAGCTGGTGGGCGCATGTCCGCTTTCTGGCAAGCGACCGTCTGGAGGGGCGCGACACCGGAAGCGCCGGCTACCGCGAAGCGGCCAGGTACGTCGCGGAGCGCTTCGAAGCGGCGGGTCTGCGGCCCGCGGGAACGGACGGATTTTTCCAACCTGTCCCGCTTCTTGAACGCCGCATCCGCGAGCGGGAGTCGAGTATCGAGATCGTCCGCGGCGGCAAGGCCGAAGCTCTGGAACTCGGCCGCGACGCCTACTTCCTGACCCGCGCGCCGCTGGCGTCCGCGGTGGACGCCGAGGCGGTGTTCCTGGGCTACGGCGTGCGCGTGCCCGAACTCGGGCACGACGACTTCGCGGGGCTCGACGTCAAGGGCAAGATCGCCGTCACCATCTCCGGGATGCCCGCCGGGCTGCCGCCCCCCGTCGAGGCGCATCTCGGATCGGGCGCGGAACGGCAGAGGGCGCTTCTCGAGGCGGGCGTTATCGGCACGCTGAACATTCCGAATCCGCGGCGCTCCGACATCCCGTGGAGCCGCGCCGCGGGAATGCGGCTGCGTCCCGCGCGCGAACTCGCGGCCGAGAGGCTCGCCCCGGCGGACGCAATGCGGTTCGCCGCGGCCTTGAACCCGGAAACTGCGGCGCGCCTGCTGGCCGAAACCGGGCGGGATTTCGATAGAATCGCCGCCCTTGCGGCCGAGGGTAAGCCGCTCCCCCGCTTTCCGCTGAAGTGGCGCCTGCGCGCACGGGCGGCCACCGCGGAAAAGCGGATCGAGTGCTTGAACGTCGCGGGGGTGCTTCCGGGTTCCGATCCCGCGCTCAGGGACGAGTATGTTGTTCTCTCGGCGCATCTGGATCACATCGGCGCCGGGCAGCCGGTGAACGGCGACGCCATCTACAACGGCGCCATGGACAACGCCAGCGGAGTCGCCACGCTAATTGAGGCGGCGCGCGCGCTCGGCGGGAAGACGGTCCGCTCCCGGCGCTCCATCCTGTTTCTGGCCGTCACGGCGGAGGAGGGCGGGCTTCTCGGTTCGCGCTACTTTGCCGCCCGCCCGAGCGTGAAGGGCCGCCTCGCCGCCAACATCAACGCCGACATGTTCCTGCCCATCCACCCCTTGCGTTCGCTGGTGGCGCTGGGAATTGAGGAGTCGACCCTGCGCGCTCCCCTCGAAACGGTCGCCGGGCGGCTGGGAATTGAGATCCGCCCCGATCCCGAGCCGCGCCGCGCGCTGTTCGTGCGCAGCGACCAGTACAGCTTCATCCTGCATGGCGTCCCCGCGCTGTCGCTCAAGTTCGGCTACGCTCCGGCGAGCGAAGAGGAGCGGCTTCAGAAGGAGTGGATCAGGACCCGCTACCACGCGCCTTCCGATGACATCCGGCAGCCGGTGGACCTGGATGCCGCCGCGGCCTTCACGCGCCTGGCCGGGGAACTGGCCCTCGAGGTGGCCAACCTGCCGGAGCGGCCCCGTTGGAATGATCAGAGCTTCTTCCGCCGCTTCGCTGCCCGGCGCTGATAGACTGAAAGTTTCATGATCTCCGTCGTCATTCCGATTCACAACGAGGAGCCGGCCATTCTGCCGCTGTACGACCGGCTCACGGTGGTGCTCGAATCGCTCCAGAAGCCGTACGAAATCGTCTTCGTCGACGATGCTTCCACCGACCGCAGCTTCGATCTGCTGGCCAACCTGGTGGAGACCGACGCCCGTCTCAAGGTGGTCCGGCTGCGGCGCAATTTCGGGCAGACGGCGGCGCTGTCGGCCGGCTTCGACGAGGCCCAGGGCGAGGTGATCGTCTCGCTCGACGGCGACCTCCAGCACGATCCGCAAGACCTGCCGGCGCTGCTCGCGAAGATCGACGAGGGCTACGACATTGCCAGCGGCTGGCGCAAGAACCGGGTCGATAACGCGCTCACCCGCAGACTTCCCTCGCGCGTTGCGAACTGGCTGATGGCGAAGATTTCGGGCCTGCATCTGCGGGACTTCGGCACCACCTTCAAAGCCTACCGGGCGGAGATTCTGAAGGACGTTCACCTCTATGGCGAACTGCACCGCTTCATTCCCGCGCTGGCGGCCTTCTACGGCGCGCGTGTGGCCGAGGTGCCCATCCGCAACGTGCCGCGGCCGGCTGGAACGTCCCACTATGGCCTGGGCCGCACCCTGCACGTGCTCTTCGACCTGATCACCATCAAGTTTCTGCTCAGCTACTTCACGCGTCCGATGCATTTCTTTGGCAAACTCGGTTTGCTGGGCACCGCGCTGGGCGGGCTGGTTCTCGCCTACCTGGCGGTGTTCAAGCTGCTGGGCGGCGAACTGGTGGCGCAGCACGGCCCGCTGATGGTGGCCGGTGCGCTGCTGTTCCTTTCCGGCCTCAGCATGTTCACCACCGGGCTGCTGGGCGAAATCCTCATGCGCACTTACTTCGAGAGCCAGGGACGGCGGATCTACGCCGTGCGCGAAGTGCGCTCGAAGCGCCAGCCCAAGGTCGCCGAGGGCGGAGGCGCCCGCTGAGCCACTCTCTGACGGTTGCGCCCGGCTGAGGACGCGGCGGGGTTGCTGGCCGGCCGGAGAGAACCACCAGACGGCCGGGTCCGGCCAAGAAGGGCCATGCTGGCGAATTGACAAGTCCTCCGCCGGAACGCGGATGCGTCCCCTGGCGCGCATTCGCGCAACTTTGCCAGCGGCGCTTCATCCAAGACAGTAGGCGTTCTCGGGGTTCTATGTTGAAACCGGCGGTCCGGCACTGAGCAGCCGGGACCTGTTTTTCCGCGTATATAGATGACTGGTTCAAACGATAAGACTGGGAGGAAGGTCGAATGCATAACTCAGTGGTCGATAGAATCGCCGGTTGGTGGTGCAAGAGGATGCACAACGAACCCATGTGGCCGGTTAACGGAAAATACATCTGCCGCACTTGTCTGCGTGCGCACCCGGTGGAATGGTCGAATTCCCACTCCTATGCCACGCGGCCCGTTCCGGCTCTCCACCCCGTTCCCGCCTCTCCCGTCCTGCGGCGGTTGCAGGCAGTCAAGGCCGAGAGCTAGGCCGGTTTGTGCCTCGCGCGTCGCGCGCCAGGCGCAATCCAATCCAGGGCAGTTTCCGGTCCGGACGTTCGCCATGCCGGAGGGCAGGCGTGATCCACTCTGGGATATCGAAATAACCTCCTCCGCGCAAAATTCGCATTCCGGGCGCGCTCAGAGATTCACGCCCGTCAGCCGGCCGGTAAGGATAGGGAACGTCGAGCGAAGAGCACCACTCCCATACGTTCCCGAAAAGGTCGTGGAGTCCAAACGGGTTCGCTCCACCCTTGCCCGCCGGCCGCGGCTCGCGAAGTTCAAATGCGGGGTTTTCCCCCGCGCCTGTGCGGGCGGCGAACTCCCACTCGGCTTCGGTAGGCAGCCGGAAGCCTCCCCCCTCCGGCTGAGCGTTCAGCTTCTCGATGAAGACCAGCGCTTCCTGCCAGGACACCCCCGTGGCGGGCAAGTCCCCGTCAGGGGAGTCAGACTGGGCTGCGCCCATGACGGACCGCCACTGCGCGGCGGTCACCTCGTGAACGCCGAGATAAAAAGGCTTCACGCGCACGCTGTGCGCGGGGCGCGATTTGGGCGCTTCCTCCGCTCCCAACGTAATCTCTCCGCCGGGAATCAGCACCAGCCGGATGTCCGTGCCGGGTGCCCGGATTTCGCGCGCCAATCCGGCCAGCGGATCGGGCGTC
>CAKZVG010000676.1 GCA_937921835.1 uncultured Bryobacteraceae bacterium
TCGACCTGCTGATCCACGACATCGACATGTGCCTGCACCTGTTCGGTAAGCCGGAGAGCGTCTCGGCCTCCGGCCACGAGGATCTGGCCCGCGGCGTCGACTTCGTGCTGGGCGAGCTGCACTATCCCGAGATCGGCACGGTGGCCGTCACGGGCGGCTGGCACCATCCCAAAGCGTATCCTTTCTCAATGGAGTACACGGTCGTCACTGACGGCGGCACGCTCGAGTACAGCTCGGCCGGGCGCGCGCCGGCGCTGTACCGCGCCGACGGCGAGGTTGAAGAACTGGCGGTCAAGGACGCCGACGGCTACCGCGAGGAGATCGCCTACTTCGCCGAGTGCTGCCGCACGGGCCGCAACCCGGACTTCTGCCCGCCCGAGGAGTCGGCGGCAGCGGTCAAGCTGACCAACCTGCTGGTGAGCGCGCGGGCAACGAGGGGACGCGCGATCCCCTGCGACTGGTAGGCCGGGCCGCGGCGGTTCAGGCCAGCAGACTTCCGGCGCGCAGCAGGCGTTCGCGCACCTGGACGCCGTTGGGACAAGCCACCGAACACCTCCCGCAATCTCCGCAGCGCTCCGGACGCGCGCCGGCGGGCAAGGACAGGTACGCATCGCGCGCCAGCGCGAACTGCCCGTAGCCCTCCGCGTAGGTCAGGCAGCGCAGCGAGTCGGCCACGCGCACTCCCTTTTCACAGACTCCGCCGCAGGCGCCGCACATCCGGCAATAGAGCGGCGCCAGCGCGGCGCGGCGCTCGGCCAGCAGCTTCTCCTCCTGCGGGCGGAGCGGCTCGGACATGGCGCGCAGGTTCTCGTCGAGTTCGTCGAAGCTGGTCATGCCAATAATGGCCGAATCCACCGCGCGGTTGCGCAAGGTCCACTTGAGCGCCGCCAGCATAGCCCCGGGCTGTTCGAGACGCCCCGTCAACTGGCCGGGGTCCTGCCCGTAAAGACGGTCGCCGCGGCGGATGCGCGCGTAACCGCCCGCCATCACCTTCATGGCGACCACGCCCAGGCCCTGCTTGCGCGCCGCCGCGATGGCTTGGCCGACGTCCGGCTGCATGGTGAAGTTGTAGGAAGCCAGGGCGACGTCGAAGCAGCCCAGCTTGAGCGTGTGCTCCAGCATTTGGGGCATGTTGAAGTGAAAGGTGACGCCCCGGAAACGGATCTTGCCCGCCTGCCTGGCGGCGCGCTGCGCCTCGAGCAGATCGTCGGTGATGGCGTCCGGTTCGTTCTTGCTGTGCAAGTACCAGATGTCGAGATAATCCGTACCGAGCTCGCGCAGGCTGGTGTCGAGATCCCGCAGGGCGTCTTCCTTGCCTGACGCCATGGTCTTGCTGGAAAGCACCACCTGGTGGCGCTTTCCCTTGAGCGCCGCGCCCACCATACGCTCGTTGTTGCCGCCCTGGTAGATGCGCGCGGTGTCGAAGTAGTTGATACCGATGTCGGCCGCGCGTTCGAGGACGATGGCGTCGGAGGCCAGCATGCAGCCGAAGCCCAGGCTGGTCACTTTGAGGCCGGTCTTGCCAAGCGGACGGAATTCGAGTCCGGGCGCGGCGGAAGCGGGCGCGGCGGCCGGGGCCGGCAGCGCCAGGCCGGCGGCCAGGAAGGCGCGGCGGCTGGAGGCGTGGCTCATGGGGTTTCTCGACATTGGAGTCCGATTTCGATTATAGCCCGTCCCCGCGCGTTATACTCGGATTCCGGCTAGCCATGCCTCACGCCTTCTATGTGCTCGCCGGCGCCGCTCTGACGGTGCTGGCCGCGCTTTCCTTGGGCCGCCTGCTGTACGCCAGGCTCGGCCTCGACTTGCGGCCCGGCGAGCGCCTGCTGCTCGAATTTCCGGCCGGCGCCGCCTGTCTTCACCTGGCAGTTTTCCTGCTGGCCGCGGCGGGCCTGGTGCGGAAAGGGGTCCTGCTCGCGCTCGCCGCCGTGGCGCTGCTGCTGGCGGTCCGGGCGGGGCTGTTCCGCCGCCCGGGAGCGGACGCGCCATCGCTTGGGCGGCGCTGGAGCATCCCCTTCTACGGCCTGCTGACGGCGTTCGGCGCGGTCTACCTGGTGAACGCCATGGCGCCCGAAGCAAGCCCCGACGGCAGTGCTTATCACCTGGGACTGGTAGCCCGCTACTACCGCGAGCACGGCTTCACGCGCATCACCACCAACATGTACGCCAACCTCTCGCACGGCGCCGGCATGCTGTCGCTTTTCGCCTACGCGTTCGGGCGGCACTCAGCGGCGGCGCTGGTCCACTTCGCGTTTCTCCTCTGGCTGCCACTGGCGATGCTGGCCTACGCCCGCCGCTTCGGGTTCGCGCCCGCGGGCGCGGCGGCGGGCCTGTTCGTGTTCCTGAGCCCGGTGGTGGGGCGCGACGGCACGGTGGCCTACAACGACGTCGCGCTGGCGGCGGTGTTGTTCGCCCTCTTCTGGCTGCTGGAGATCTGGCGCGAGGAGAGGCGCGCGGCGTTGCTGGCGCCTATCGGGCTGCTGGCGGGCTTTGCCTACGCCGTCAAGTACACCGCTTTTGTGGCGGCGCCCTTCGCGCTGGGCTACGTGGCGCTGGTCCTGGTCCGTTCGCGGAGGCCGCCATGGCGCGCGCTGCTGATGGTCTCGCTCTGCGCGGCGGCGATGATGTTGCCCTGGATGCTTAAGAACGCCATCTGGCTGGGTAATCCTTTCTCGCCGTTTCTCAACGCGGTGTTTCCGAACCCGTATGTGCACGTCTCGTTCGAGGAAGAATACCGCCGCCACATGCGCCACTACCCGGGTGTGACGGACGCGCGGACGATTCCGCTTGAATCCGCGCTGCGCGGCGGAGCGTTGGGCGGGCTGGTAGGGCCGCTGTTCTTGCTTGCGCCGCTGGCTTTGCTGGCGCTGCGCGAGCCGGCCGGGCGGCGGCTGCTGGTGGCGGCGCTGCTGTTCGGCTCGGTGTATGCGGCCAACATCGGAACGCGCTTTCTGATTCCGGCGCTGCCGTTCTTGTCGCTGGCGTTGGCGCTCGCTTTCCGCCGCGCGCCGGGGGCGCTGCCGCTGCTGGTGGCGTTTCACGCGCTGGCGTCGTGGCCATGGTCGATTCCCTACTACGCCGACGCGGCGGCCTGGCGCATCGCCGAGTTCCCCTGGCGCGCGGCGCTGCGGCTCGAAACCGAGGACGGCTATCTGGCGCGCCGGCTCAGCACATACCCCATCACGCGCCTGGTCGAAGCCGAGGTCCCGCCCGGCGGGCAGGTGCTTGCCTTCTCGCAGCTTGCCGAGGCCTACACCTCGCGCGAAATCCGGGTGGTGCACCAATCGGCCGCGAACTCGCTGCTCGGCGACTTCATTTTCACCGCGATGCTGCCCGATTACCAGCCCACGCTCGCGCTGCGCTTCCGCTTCCCGGCCGCCCGCGCGCGCGGCATCCGGCTCGTCCAGACCGCCTCCGGCGCGCCCGATCTCTGGAGCGTCTCCGAACTGCGCCTGCGTCACGGAGACGGCGAACTGCCGCGCCTCCCCGCCTGGCGGCTGCGCGCGCATCCCAACCCGTGGGACGTGCAACTCGCTTTCGACAACAACCCCGGAACGCGCTGGCGAAGCTGGCGGCGCATCGCGCCTGGCATGTTCCTCGAAGTGGACTTCGGCCGCGAGGAAACCTTCGATACGGTGGACGTGGAGCACTCGCCCGATCAGTGGGCCGTGCGGCTGCGTCTGGAGGCTTCCGGCGGCGGCGGGTGGCGGCCGCTCGGCGGGGAGCCGGAGCTGCTCGAACGCCCGCGCAAGGCCGGGTTGCGGCGCCTGGCCGCCACGGAACTGAAGGCGCGGGGCATCGAGTACCTGGTGCTGTTCGAACAGGACCACGCGGCGCGGGATTTCGGGCAACGGGCCGCGGAGTGGGGCGTGACGCTGCTCGGTGAACGTGGCGGCGCACGGCTGTATAGAATCAAGTGACGGCGGTGTAAGTTGGCCAAGCTATTTCTGGGGGTGGACGGCGGACAGTCGGCCACGACGGCCCTGATCGCGGACGAAAACGGGCGGGTGCTGGGCGCCGGGCGCGGCGGGCCCTGTAACCACGTCAAAGGTCCCGGCGGCCGTGAGAAGTTCACCGGCGCCATCGAGAGTTGCCTGGCCGAGGCTTGCGGGCGCGCCGGCCTCGACCCCGCCAGCGTGGAGTTCGAGGCCGCCTGCCTGGGCTTCAGCGGCGGTCCGGCGGACAAGGAAGCGCTCCTGCGCGAGATGCTGCGCGCCCGGCGCCTGACGGTCACCACCGACGCCATGATCGCCCTGGCCGGAGCGACGGCGGGAGCGCCGGGGATCATCACCATCGCCGGCACCGGCTCGATCGCCTTCGGGCGCAACGCCGCGGGCAGGACGGCGCGCGCCGGAGGCTGGGGCTACGTCTTCGGCGACGAGGGCGGCGCCTTCGACATCGCCCGCCAGGCGCTGCGCGCCGCGCTGCGCATGGAAGAAGGCTGGGGTCCGAAGACCGTGTTGCGCGAGCGGCTGCTTGCGGCCACCGGCGCGCGCGACGCCAACGACCTGCTGCACCGCTTCTACACCAGCGCCTATCCGCGGCCGAAGATCGCCGCTTACTCCATCCTCGCCGACGAGTGCGCGCGGGCCGGCGACGCCGTGGCGCGCGGCCTCTTCGAGAAAGCCGCGCAGGAGCTGGCCATGCTGGCGCGCGCCGTGCGCAGGCAACTGTTCGCGCCGCGCGAGCCGGCCATCGTCGCCTACCTCGGTGGCGTGTTCCGCAGCCAGATCCTGCTCGAACGTTTCCGGATGCTCGCCGAGCTGGACGAGGGCACGCGCGCCGCCGCGCCGCTCCACGGTCCGGCCGCCGGAGCGCTGCTGGAGGCG
>CAKZVG010000677.1 GCA_937921835.1 uncultured Bryobacteraceae bacterium
AACGATGGCCTCGGCCGGGCACGCCTGCTGGCAGGCGGTCTGGATTTCGCCGTCCGCGATGGGGCGCCGCCCTTCGGCCTTGGCCCGGATCTTGGCCTCCTGGATGCGCTGCACGCAGTAGGTGCACTTTTCCATCACGCCGCGCATGCGCACCGTGACGTCCGGGTTGTGCACCATCTTCTGGACCTCCTCCAAACCCTTATGGAAGTCCAGGAAGTTAAACCGGCGCACCTTATAGGGGCAGTTATTGGCGCAGTAACGGGTGCCCACGCAGCGGTTGTAGGCCATGTCGTTCAAGCCTTCGGGACTGTGCACCGTGGCCGCCACCGGGCACACCGTCTCGCAGGGCGCGTTTTCGCACTGCATGCAGGCCACCGGCTGCGTCACCGCCTGCGGGTCGTCGGCAGGGCCGGTGAAGTAGCGGTCCAGGCGGATCCAGTGCATCTCGCGCCCGCGCGCCACCTGGTCCTTACCGACGATGGGAATATTGTTCTCCGCCTGGCAGGCCACCAGGCAGGCATTGCAGCCGATGCACTGGTTGAGGTCAACGGCCATGCCCCACTGATTGCCAGTCTCGTAGCTGTGCTCGCCGTAGATCGAGAAGAGCTTGGGATGATGCCCGCCGGTCTTGTGCGCAAACCCGGGATCCTTTTCATGCTGCGCCAGGGTGCCCTCACGCACGATCGGGCGGCCCTCCATGGCGTGATGCTCCTGGGTGGTGGCGAGCCGGTAGCGGCGCCCGGTCTTGCGCGCCTGCACGCCCGGGACGAACCAGAACTCACTCGAGGTCCGCAGCGGGTAGACGTTGTGGCCCACCTTGCGCCCGACGCGCCCGCAGCGCTCGCGCCCATAGCCCAGCGCCAGCGCGATCGAGTTGTCCGCCTGCCCGGGCTGAACCATCGCCGGGATCGCAATCCTGCGGCCACCCGCTTCGATCTCCAGCATGTCGCCCGTGGCCAGGCCCAGCGACTTGGCCGTCGCGGGGCTGACCAGCGCCGCGTTGTCCCACACCAGCTTGGTCATCGGCTCGGGCGCTTCCTGCAACCAGCCGTTGTTGGCGTAGCGGCCGTCCCAGACCGAAGCGCTGGGGTAGAAGGCCACCTCGATACCGTCGGCGGGCGGGCGCGTCTTCCCTGGCGGCGTCCACTTCAGCGCCGGTTTCACTTCCGGCGGTTTGGGCGCGTTGGCAACCACGCCTTCGTGCTACGCCTGGCGCCAGGCGGCTTCACGCTCCGCCTGCGGCCACTGCGCCTGCCAGTAGTTGCGCACGATGTCGTAGCCGCGCCGGTCCTTGTAGTCGGAAATCCGCGCCACCACTTCGGCCGCCGTCAGCCCGCCGTAGAGCGGCTCGATCAGCGGCTGCTGGATACTCACCGTGCCGTCGAGCGCCCGCGCGTCGCCCCACGACTCGAAAATGTGCGCCTCGGGCAGGTGCCAGGCGGCCAGCGCGGCGGTCTCGTTCACGTCGAGCCCCAAATGAACCGTGAGCGTTACTTTTTTGAGATTGGCCGCGAAGTCGAGATCGGCCGGCGCGTCGTAAGCCGGGTTGCCGCCCAGGATCAGGAGCGCGCCCACCTCGCCGCGCGCCATCTCGCCCGCCAGTTCCTTGAGCGCCTCGACGCCCGCCGGCGGCGCCGGAACGAAGCTGACCGTTTCGCCCGTGTTCCCGAGCTGCTGATTCATCCAGTAGGCCAGCGCGTGGACTTCGGCCGGCTGGCGCGGCCCGGCCACCACCAGCGAGCGGCCCTTGTGCGCCGCCAAGTCCTTGGCCACCGCCCGCAGCCACTTCTCGCGCGCGCCGGGCGCGCCGTTGGTCACCGGCAGCGCGAGTTGCGCCGCGAGTTCGCTGGCGAACCCCTCGATCTCGCTTACCCGCAGGCGCAGGCGGTGATCGGCCATCGCGCCGGTGATCGAAAACTGTCCCTCGACGGCATACAGCCGGTTCATGCCGGCCTTGCCACGCGCGCCCTGTTCGGTCTTGCGGCGGCGCGAGAAATCGCGGATGTCGGAGACCGCGGCGGCGTCCAGCCCCAGGAAGTCGGCGTCGAGCGCCAGGATGACGTCGGCCTTTTCGAGGTGGTAGCGCGGCCGCAGCGCCTGCCCGAAGGCGAGTTGCGCGCCGGCCACCGCGTTGGCGTCCCAGACCGGCTCGTACTCGATCCACTTCGCGCCCGGCCACTTGGCCAGCGCGTGCGCCTTCACGGCTTCGAGCGACGGCGAAACCACGCGCCCGCTCAGGAACCGCACCGCGCCTTTCTGGCCGATGCCGCGCGCGGCCTCGAAGAACTCCTCCCAACTCGACCTCCGTCCGCCGCGCAGCACGTCGCGCGAGCGGTCCGGATCGTAGAGGTTCAACACCTCGGCCTGCGCGAAGGCGGTGCTTGCGCCCCCGCTCAGCGGGTGCCGGCGGTTGCCTTCCACCTTGGTCGGGCGCCCGTCGTGGCACTCCACCATCAGTCCGGCAGCCGAGCCGGCGAACGGCATCACGGTGTGATAGTAAAGCGGGTTGCCCGGGATGTAGTCCTCGACGCCCTTGCTGGCCGGGAGGATTTTCTCCTCGGGGCGGCGGCAGGCCGTCAGGCCGGCCAAACCGAAGGAGGCGGCCATGAGCTTGATCAGGGTCCGGCGGGAGGGGGTGTCGAGTTCCGAGGCCTGCTCGGGGAACTCGCACTGGAGCCATTCGCGGAACTGGGGCGTATCGGCCAGCTCGTTCAGGCTGCGCCAGTATCTTGGTCCTGTCATCGGTGGCACCCCGAGCAGTTGACTGGGGGATGGATGTTCTTGGCGGCGATTAGCTCGCGCCCAATCTCGGCCGGGTCGCGATCCGGTTTCCAGTCCAGGCGCGTGACCAGTTCCGGCGGCCGGATGTGCGGCGCCGGGTTGCGGTGGCACTCCAGGCACCAGGCCATGCTGAGCGGCTGCACCTGTTTCACTTCGATCATCTGATCGACGCGCCCGTGGCAGCTTACGCAGCTCACTCCCGCCGTGACGTGCGCCTGGTGGTTGAAGTAGGCGTAGTCGGCCAGCTTGTGGACCTTCACCCAGGGAACGGGTTCGCCGGTGGCGTAGCTTTCGCGCACCCGCTGAAGGAGCGGGCTGTCGGGCTTCACCCGCACGTGGCAGTTCATGCAGACCTCGGTGGCGGGAACAGCGGCGTAGCCCGATTTCTCGACCGTCGAGTGGCAGTAGCGGCAGTCCATGCCCAGGTTGCCGGCGTGCAATTTGTGGCTGAAGGCGACTGGCTGAACCGGCGTGTAGCCGGTATCGATGCGGGTGGGATGCGCCATGTAGGCCGCAAGCCCCAACGTCCCCGCGACGGCCACCGCCGCGACGGCGGCGCCGAGACGTAGTATTCTATCGGCGGACTTCGGAAAAATGGGATTCGGCATCCAGATCGTTCCCAGGCGCTCGACGGAGAGCTCTTGTTTCTTTTTCTATCACACCGCGAATCATTCCGCAAACGGAGTAAAAATTCTTGCCAGGCCGTAATTCACTCCGCTTAGATGACGCCGCCGGCCAGGCGGCTTCAAGGAAGTTCACGCGCGCCTTCGGAAACCTAAAGGTGCGGCCTAAGCTGATCGTTCTGCACAATCTGTTCTTTCTGATTCTGGCCAGCGCCATCTACCTGGCGCT
>CAKZVG010000678.1 GCA_937921835.1 uncultured Bryobacteraceae bacterium
CCACGAAGCTGCCTTCGAACAGCCAGGCGTCCCGCACCGTGCGCTGGAAGCCGGCGTTGTAGCTGATCTCATAAGACGGCTTGTGGTTCAGCAGGTAGCCGTAAGCGTACGTGCCCAGGTAACGGTCCCGGACCGAAGCCCAATCGTTCAAGGCGGGATTCAGGCCGTAGTTGTCCGGGAACGGGTTCGAAAGAGTGGCGGAGATGGTCCGCCCCCCGTCGCGCGTGACCACCGCCCCGCCCGAGGAGTTGATGTAGTTGTGCACCGCCAGCGAGCCGGTTCCCGAGGCGTTGCCGGTGTAACCGGAATACAGGATGCCGAACCCGCTGCGGAAGACCGTCTTGGAATCGATCTGGTAGGCCAGTCCCAGGCGCGGGCCGAAGTTGCGGTAGTAAGGATCGGTGCCGTTGCGGCTGGAGCGCACCGGAGAGTTGGTCAGCCCCATCATCCCGAGAAATGGCCCGCCGAGCTGGGGTGCGGGCGCAGAAGCCGGCAGCAGCCCCGCGGCCACCACGTCGCGTTGCCAGTTGAAGGCCGGGTTGACTTTCAAGCCGCTGTCCATGTTCGGATCGAGAAACACGATCCGGTCGAAGCGTTCCGTCTCGGGCGCCTCGAACTCCCAGCGCAGCCCCAGGTTGAGCGTCAGCTTGCGGTTCACCTTGAAGTCGTCCTGGAGGAACAACCCGTGGTTGGCGAACAGCACCGCCCAGGCGTAGCGGTTCCCGGTGAAGCTGAAGTTGTTGGGCAGCCCGAGCAGAAAACTGGCGAAGCCGGACCCCTGCTGCGCGAAAGCCGCCTGCTGGTTGACGCCGGTCCAGGCGCCGTCGAAGGACGCGCCGCCCGAGGGCGTCGCCGCCTCGCTGTTGTTCAGGTACGAGCGCCGCTGTTCGTAACCGATTTTCATGGTGTGGCGCGACCAGATCTTGGTCATCGATACGTTGCCGAAGAAGTAGCGGTCATACAGAAACGTCGTGCACCAGGTGCAGCCGAGCCCGCTGATCTTCTCGAAGGTCATATTGGGAATGAAACGCGGATCCAGTTCGGCCTTGGCGTTGGCAGCGAACGGGATCCGGGTGGGATCGAAGCCCTCGAACACCGGGTAGTAAATAAACTCGCGCGGCGCGGCGCCGAGTTGCGCGCTGATCAGCAGCGTGGGACGCGCCGTCCAATTGTAGTTGAGCGTGCTGCCGCTCTGTATCTCCCAGGAGGGACGCACGCCGGAAGTGGCAGGTCCCGCCCAGTAACTGGGCAGCGAGGTGCTGCTCTTGCGGGTGATGCGGAGATAGAGGCGGTGGCTGTTGCCGAGCGTCTGGTCGATGCGCGCGGTGATGTCGTTGCGTCCCGACTCGCCGGAAGCCAGGCCGGCGTAGTTGTTGACCCCATTGCCCGGGTCGCCGGGCTGGTTCGGCCGCGGCCAAAGCTGGAGCATGTATTGCGCGGCGGGGTCGAAACGCGCTTGCGGAATGCGGTTGCCGGGGAAGGGCGAGCGGCGGTTGGTGGCGGGGTCGTAGGTGGCCGGATCGTAGATGGTCACCGGCTGGCCGGCGGTGTTGACGGTCCGGCTGAAGTCGCCCGCGCGTTCCAGGTCGGTCGGCATGGTGGCGGTGCGCAGGCTGGCGTCCTGGTACTGCCGTTGTCCGTCGTAGTTGAAAAAGAAAAACGTGCGGTTGGTCCCGTCGTACACCCGCGGAATCTTCACCGGTCCGCCGAGGGTGCCGCCGAACTGATACCTTTGGAAACCGGCCTTGGCGAAGCCGCGGCGGTTCGAGTTCCAATCGTTGGCGTTCAGCACGTCGCTCTGCGCGAAGTTGTAGAGCGAGCCGTGATACTGGTTCGTACCGGCGCGGGTCTGGATGTTGATGGCGCCGCCGGAGGTGCGTCCATACTCGGCCGAAAGGTTGTTGGTTTCAACGCGCACTTCCTCGATGGCGTCGATGGAAGGCAGCGCCGTCGAGCGGGCGTCGGAGACGGCGGTGGTGGGCGAGCCGTCGACGTAGAATTCCACCAGGCGCGTGCGCCCGCCGCCGAGGCGAAGGTCGCCCAGGTCGCTATTGATGCCGCCCACGCCGGGCGCGGTCTGGAACAGCCGCGTGGGGTTGCGTCCGGGCAGCGGCAGTTCCATGATCTTCCGGTTGTCGATCACGGTTCCCAGGTTGGCGTTGGTCGTGACCAGCAAGGGAGATTCGGCCACCACGTTCATCACCTCGGTCACGCTGCCGACTTCGAGTTTGAGATCGACGCCCAGCCGGTCTCCCACCTTCAGTTCCAACCCGCCGCGCTCGGTCTTCTTGAATCCCGGCGCGGTGGCTTCCAGCGTGTAGCGGCCGCGCTGCAAGGCCAGGAACTGGAACTGGCCGCTGCCCGTGGTGGTGGTGGTCAGCTTCACGCCGGTATCGTCATTGGTGAGCGTCACCGCCGCGCCCACCACGACGGCGTTGGCCGGATCGGTCACCAGGCCGCTGATGGAACCGGTATTGACCTGCGCGCAGAGCGCGCAGCTCAGAGCCAAAGCGAGCAAGAGTAGTTTCTTCATGGACACCTCTGATCCCGCCGCGGCAAGGCGGCGGGTCTTGATTCAGACCCCTTTTTCAAAACGGAGCCAGCGGGCTCCGTAACCTTCCAGATCGATTCCGCCCCCCACGGCGAGCGATTCGCGCGTCACCGGATCCTCCACCGCCTGATAGCGGTAGTTGCCGGCATCGAGGACAACGCTCTTCGGTTCGCCGTCGTTGATGAAGAAGTAGTGATCCGCCGCCGGCGCCGCCAGCCGGTACACCACCGCGCCCTCGCAGGCGTAGGGCGGCCGCAAGCCACCCAGGGTGAACTGCCGCAACCACGCTTCACCGGCTTCGTTGCCCGGACGGAACAGCGAGAACGAAGCATCCCAGGCCAGGACGACTCCCGCGCCGCGGCCGCAAGCGTTCACCGTCACCGCCGGCATGCCATTCTGAAATCGTTCGGCGCATCGCGCGGAGGTAGGCGCAAGTTCGGTAATGAAGCCCTCCAGAACGCGCCCGCGGAACTTCCAGATCACGTTATTCGAATACTGGAAATCGGCCAGCTCGACGCCGAAAAGCTGCTCGAAGCGCGAGCCGCTGGAAGTGTCATAGACCTTGCCGTGCTGGTCGTAGCTGCCGCCCGGGGAGTCGATCACCACGCGGCCGCCGCGCCGCGCGTAATCGAGCAGCAGCCCGGTGAGTTCCTCGCTCAGCGCGATCTGCCCTGCCAGGTAGATCACCTTGTAGCGCGGCGCCAGCCCAGCGCGCAAATCGTCCACGGTGACGTGCTCCCACGGAACATTGCCGTTGATCAGCGCTCGGCTCACGCCCACCCGGGCGCGCATCGGGTAGTGCCGGAAATGGTCGCGCTGGCGCACCGAGATGGCCGCCCAGATGGCGTCGTTGTCCCAATTGACGAGCACGCCCACCATGGGCTCCTTGCGCGCCTGCCAGAGTTCGTCGCGATAGCGCTCGGCCGCCTGCGCGATTCTGCCCACGCGGATGGCGCGCGCCGACGGGCGCAACTGCCGGTTGAGCAGCGCGTATTCGCCCGCCTCGAAGCCCGCCGGGCGGTAGTTCCAGGCCCAGATGCCGCAGCCCTTGAATCCCGCCGCGAGGTAGGAAAACTGAAGTTGCGCCATCACGCCGCCGCTGATGGTGAAGCCGGGCGTGGTGGAGCCCTCGCGGTGATCCCAGCCCTTGGAACCCGTAAGCTGCTGCGGTCCGCCGGTGGACTCCCAGGTCGCGGCCCAGCCGCCCTTGAACAGGTCACTCGCGAAGGACGCCTGCATGTAGACCGTGCGGGCGACTTCGTAATCCACTTCGCCGTAGTGCCAGGCCATGTGGATGGACGGGTAGAAGGACCCGGTCTCTTTCTGCGTCTCGGCCAGGTCCTCCATCTTGGTGGCGCGCCAGGCGAAAGGCAGGAAGAGTCCCATTTCGCCTCCAGTGCGGGTGGGGATGTCCGGGTGCTCGCGGTGGAAGCGCGCGAAACGCTCGCGGATTTCCGCGGTGTGGAAGTCGGCTTTGTAGCGCAGGACGTCGCGCACGCGCCCGTACTCGCGTCCGTAGCCGCGCAGCGAATCCGTCTCCTGGGCGGTCTGCTCCACCAGCCGGTCAACGTCTTCCCAGCTTTTGACCGGCTGCCGCTCGAAGCCCACCTCGTACTGGTTCCAGGCGATGGCGATCTCTTCCGGCGACTTGTAGTTGGCGCGCAGCCACTGCTTGAAATGCGGCGCGTCGGCCGGACGCAGGAACGGGTCCGGAGTGTGCCGGAAGGCGCCCGGCGGCGGCGGTTCCCGCTCCGGGCGGTCCTGCCCACCCGCCACCGCGGGAATCTGCTTGCGCAGGACCTCCTTCTGATAGGCGCGCATCTTAGGGTGCGCGCGCGCTTCCTGGATGGGCATGTCACGCGGCAAGCCGAGCTTGGCGAGCAGCCCGGGGGTGATCTCTTCCCAACCGGCCTCGCCGTACCAGAAGGGAATCACGTCTTCATCCAGCGCGATGTTGAGAATCTTCTCAAGCGGCCACTCGGGCGTACCCATGGACTGCTTCAGATTGTGGAAGCCCAGCTTCTTCATCAGCCGGAAGTGCTCCCGCATTTGGTCTTCGGTCATACCGCGCCAGGGCAGGAAGACCACGCCCCAGGGCATCGGCGCCAGGCGGCGGAACTTGCGCTGCGCGGGCGAATCGTGCAGCCGGCCGTAAAGCTCGTGCAGAAACTCGTCCGCCGGGGCGGGCGACGCCGCCGGCGCCGGGCCAGCCGCGGCCGAGGAGGCAGCCATGAAGTCGCGTCGTGTCATTGGTGAAACGTTTTAGTTTGTGAAACGTTTCAATTATGATATACTCCTTCTCTCGGAGAGTCAACGGAAATCGCTCCGGCGGCTCTCTCCCAAGCTGATGGCTACTATCAAGGACGTCGCCGCGCTGGCCCGCGTGAGCATCGCCACGGTGTCCAACGTCATGGCCGGAGTCCCGCGGGTGAGTCCGGCCACCCGGCGGCGTGTCGAGGCCGCCATCGAGCAACTCGGCTACCGTCCGAATCACGTCGCCCGCAGTCTCAAGTCCCGGCGTACGCGCGCCATTGGCATGGTGATCTCCGACATCACCAACCCGTTTTTCCCGGAGATGGTGCGGGGCGCCGAAGACGCCGCCCTGGCCAGGGGCTATCTGCTCTCCACCTTCAACACGGGCGACCTGCCCGAGCGCGAGAAACAGATCTTCGCCATGCTCGAGAGCCGGCGCACCGACGGTCTGCTGGTGGTCACCGCTCTCAAGCGCGGCGAGCACCCACATGTCGCCGCCGCCCTGTCCTCGGGGGTTCCGGTGGTCTGCCTGGACCGCCGCCCGCAGGATCTCGCCGTGGACACCGTGACGGTGGACAATGCCGCGGGCGTGGAGCTGGCAGTGGATCACCTGGTCGAGCGCGGTTTCCGCTCCATCGCGTACCTGGGGGGCGGCTTGGGCATGTACGTCGCGCCCGAGCGGCTGGCCGGCTACCGGCGCGCGATGCGCAGGGCGCGCCTGCCCCTGATCGAGTTCCGGGGGGATTTCCGGCGCGAGTCGGGCTACCAGGCCGGGAGCAAGATCCTGGCGTTGCGGCCCCGCCCGGAAGCGCTGGTGGCCGCCAACATTCTGATGGCCGCGGGCTTCCTCGAAGCGGTCGCCGAGGCGGGTCTGGAGGTGCCGCGCGACATCGCCTTGGCCACCTTCGACAATGTCGCCATTCTACGCGGTTTCCGCCCCCACCTGACCTGCGTCGAGCAGCCCACCTACCGCATGGGCTACGACGGCGCGAATCTGCTGATCGACCGCCTGGAGCAGGTGACGCCGCACAGCGGTCCGGTACACCTGGTGCTGCCCTGCAAGCTGGTGGTGGGCGACTCGACCCAGCCTTGCCGGGTGCTCCGCGGGCGGGCTTTGGCATCGGCCCCCGGCGTCGCGGCATCTCTCGAATCGTGAGCCCGCGACGCCTGCTGGCAATCCTCGGCGACCAACTCAATCCCAGCTCCGCGCTCTTCGACGGCGCCGATCCAGCCCGGGACGTGGTGTGGATGGCCGAAGCGGCCGAAGAAGCTTCGCACGTCCCCAGCCACAAAGCGCGCATCGCGCTGTTCTTGAGCGCCATGCGGCATTTCCGCGATGAACTCCGCGCGCGCGGTTGGCGGGTGGATTACGTGGCCCTTGACGCGCCCGGAAACCGCGGCTCGCTGGCCGCCGAGTTGGCGGCGGCCGTGGCGCGCCACCACCCGGAGAGCGTTGCCGTGGTGGAGCCGGGGGAATTCCGCGTCCGCGAGGCGCTGCTTCGGGCCTGCCCGGATCTCCGCATCCTGCCCGACCGCCACTTCCTGTGCTCCACGGCGGAGTTCGCCGCCTTCGCCCGAGGGCGGAAGCAGCTCCGCATGGAGTACTTCTACCGCGAGATGCGGCGCCGTCACGGCGTGCTCATGGACGGCGGGGAGCCCGCCGGCGGCGCCTGGAACTACGATGCCGAGAACCGGGCGGCGTTCGATGCCGCGGGTCCCGGCGCGATCCCGGCCGCGCCCGGCTTCGCCGCCGACTCGACGACGCGCGAAGTGCTGCGGCTGGTGGAATCGCGCTTCGCATCCCACCCCGGTTCTCTGGCGCGCTTCGACTGGCCTGTTTCGCGCGAGCAGGCGCTGGCGGCCCTTGACGATTTCATTGGCCACCGGCTGCCGGCCTTCGGCCGCTACCAGGACGCCATGTGGACCGGGGAGCCCTTCCTCTATCACTCCCGGCTGTCGAGTTCGCTAAACCTCAAGTTACTCGATCCCCGCGAAGTGATCCGGGCGGCCGAGCGCGCCTGGAGCGCCGGCGCCGCTCCGCTCGCGGCGGTCGAAGGCTTCGTACGGCAGATCCTCGGCTGGCGCGAGTATGTGCGAGGCATTTACTGGACGCGCATGCCCGGCTATCTGCATGAGAACGCGCTCGACGCCTCCGCGCCGCTGCCCGGTTTCTATTGGACCGGCGAAACGGAAATGAATTGCCTGCGGGAGGCCATTGGACAGACCCTCGAATACGGTTACGCGCACCACATCCAGCGCCTGATGATCACCGGTCTGTATGCGCTGCTGCTGGGAGTCGAACCGGCGCGCGTTCATGAATGGTATCTCGCGGTGTATGTAGACGCGGTCGAGTGGGTGGAACTGCCAAATACCCTGGGCATGTCGCAGTTTGCCGACGGCGGCCTGATGGCATCGAAGCCCTATGCCGCCACGGGTAAGTACATTCACCGGATGAGTAACTACTGCGGCGGTTGCCGCTACCAGCCGGGCGAAGCTTTGGGGCCGCGTGCCTGCCCGTTCACCACCCTCTATTGGGACTTCCTCCTGCGGAATGAAACACGTCTCCGGCAAGTGCCCCGAA
This sequence comes from uncultured Bryobacteraceae bacterium, assembly GCA_937921835.1. Taxonomy (GTDB): domain Bacteria; phylum Acidobacteriota; class Terriglobia; order Bryobacterales; family Bryobacteraceae; genus CAKZVG01. The sequence goes on from CAKZVG010000678.1 coordinate 7,386, forward strand.
TGGCGTTTCAACTGCGGAACCTGATGCGGCTGAGCCCCGCCCGGCGCGCGGAGCTCCGCGAAGCGGCTCGGCGGTTGAAACACGCCCTCTAAGCTTTGCGCCCAAACAACAGCGGCTCTGCTTTCGCCCAATAACGCGAGAACCGCCGCAGATCAATGTCGGCGGGAAGATCAACCAACGGCGGCTCCTCCAGCACCTCAAGCCCGTCAAGGGCGGCTGCAACCCGTGCCAGCCTGGGGTTCACGAATCCGCTGGTGACGATGCGCGACGCCCCGCATCCGGCGGCGAAACCAGCGAACTGCTCCGCCACGTCTCCACGGAGAATCGACACGGGAAGCTCCAGCAGACACTCGTAGACGAAACCGATCCGCTTCAGCGTCCACTGCTCGTTTTCGATCGCACCGTCGTCCCAGACGAACACGGCGGGCGCGCCAGGATACTCCCGGAAGACGCGCGCTTCCGGGTTCAGGCACTCGTCATGAACCCAGATCACGACGCTCATGCACCCGGCTCCAGAAGAGGGAAAAGCTTCCGGCGCAGATCGGGATAGGTTCCTTCGAATTCGCACCAACCTCGACGCGGGCACGCGCGGCAGTAGGCGCCCTGGGTGTAAGTCTCCAGGTTTTCGCGGTTGAAAAAGTACGGCTTTGAGCTGAAGCTCGACGCGACCCACTGCCAGGAGAGGTTGTTCGACGCCGCGTCGCCGTCCGCCAGGTGCGACAGAAACCAGCGCGCGCCCGCCTGCCAGCGGACCCTTCGCCAGTGCACCAGGTAGGCCGCCAGCCACATGCGAGCGTGGTTATGCAGGTAGCCCGTCTCTTTCAATTCCCGTGCGAAGGCGTCCATGCACGCCAGACCCGTGGCGGAGGACTCGACGTCGCGGGGAAGTTCGCCGGTATAATGGGAGGCGTGGAAGCCGGTTTTGTAAGTCTCGCGGTCTTCCCAAATGCCGTCCCCAATGCGCGCCCAGACCCTCCGCCAGTAATCCCGCCAGGCGAGTTCCTGCACCAGCTTACGCGCGCGAACCAGTCCGCCGTGTCTCTTTTGAAGGGAGTCCACCACTTCTCGCAGCCCAATGACCCCGTGCCGGAGATAGGGACTGAGACGGGTAACGCTTCCGTTCAAGGAATTCCGTGAGGCGGCGTAGGCGCCCGGATCGCAGCCGGACAGTCTGGCGAGTGCGGCGCGCCGTCCGCCACGAAATGCGCTGAAGCCGCCTCCCCTGGCGGCCGCCGCCGGGAATTGCGCACGCAGGTAAGCCACAAGGTCTCCGCGGTTGTCGAAAGCGCGCCGCATCTCATCGGACTTAAAAGCTCCGGACATGGCTCCTTCCCCGCCGGCAGGTGGCGCTACAGTACTTCACTTCGGCCCAACACGAACGCCACTTTTTGCGCCAGGAGAACGGACGGCCGCACCGCGCGCAGGTCTTTTCCGGAAGCTGTGCTTTCCGCCGCACAAATTCTAGGATGCCGGCGTTGCTTACCGGGAGCATTTCTTGACCGGCCTGAATTCAATGCATCCATACTGCCCGCCGGGCATTAGTAAAGTATGCAATCGAGCAACCAAGATACACGCACCTGGGCCGATCTCGCAATCGGTCTGTATGATAAACTTACCGGCCGCGGAGCCGAAATCACTTACGACTTCCAGAATCTGGAGGTGTCGGTTCCGAGCTCGACGTCGGCCGAAGCCGAGCACGCCCGCTGGCGGCTGAACGGAGTGGTGAAGATCCGTACCCGGGATGAGCGCCCCTCGGACCGTGGTTGAAATCGACCTCAGGGTCGAACACGCCGGCTACGGCATGTGGCTGTCGAATCCGGAGGGGCTGTTGGTGGTCCGCTTCCAGTCCCTCCGCAGCCTGCTTCACTTCCTGCCGTTTTTCCGGCGAGTGCGGCGGCGCCTGCCTAGTGGGGTGCCCTTCCAGATCGCGCTGCGGCGTATCCGGATTCCTTTTCAACTGACCACTTGAGCCTGGCGCATCCACTCCACGGTTTCCTGGAACGGCAGCAGCCCGGCGACGGAACCGAGCCGGGACACACTCAGAGCCCCGCTTGCGTTGGCCAGCCGCGCTGCCTCCTCCAGGCTCATTCCGCGCATTCGCCCCGCAAGGAACGCTCCGGCGAAGCAATCCCCCGCTC
>CAKZVG010000679.1 GCA_937921835.1 uncultured Bryobacteraceae bacterium
GCATGGTCGCACGCCGCAGGCTCTCCTCGACGCGCGCCGACACCGTGTCGCCCACCGCCAGCGGCGCCAGCGTGCGCGCGCGGTGCACGCTCAAGCCCGGCAGCGCCGCGACGGCGGTTTCGACTTCGGCCAGCACCGCGCCGGTGGCGGGATCAAGCAGGACGCCCTTGTCGCCCACCTGGCCGCCGGCCTCGGCGTAGAAGGGCGTGCGGTCGAGCACGATCTCGACCGCGGCGCCGGCCTCCACGCGCGGCACGGCCTGCTGCTCCACCACCAGCGCCACGACGCGCGCCCCCGCCTCGAGCGCCGTGTAGCCCAGGAACTCGGTGCGCCCCGCCTCGGCAAGCTGTTGATAGACGGATGCCACCTGGGTCTTCGCGGCGCCTTTCCAGCTTGCGCGCGCCCGCTCGCGCTGGCGCGCCATGGCCTCCTCGAAACCGGCGGTGTCGATGGCCAGCCCCATCTCGCGCGCCATCTCCTGCTGTTCGTCGAGCGCCAGACCGTAGGTGTCGTAGAGCTTGAACGCGGCCGCTCCGGGGAGCACGCCGCCCGAGGCGGCCTTGGCTTCGTCGTGGAAAACGCGCTCGGCGATCTGGAAGGTGGTGGCGTAGCGGTGCTCTTCGTCCTTGACGATGCGCGCCACGCGCTGCACGCTTTCCATCAATTCCGGGTAGGCGGGCCGCATGACTTCGGCCACGAAGCCGGTAAGGCGGTAGAGGAACGGCTCCTCGGCGCCCAGCATGCGCGCGTTGCGCATGGCGCGGCGCATGATCTTGCGCAGCACGTAGCCGCGGCCTTCGTTGGACGGCACGACGCCGTCGTGGATGAGGAACGCGGCGGCGCGGGCGTGATCGGCGGCGATGCGCAGGGCCACGCTCGAACGGTCCATCTCGGCGCCGTAGGCGGCGCCCAGCAGCCGCGCGGCGTATTCGACGACCGGCCAGATCAGGTCGGTTTCGTAGTTGGACAGCTTCCCCTGCATGACGGCCGCCACGCGCTCCAGACCCATCCCGGTGTCGATCGACGGGCGCGGCAGCGGCGTCAGCACGCCGTTGGTGGAACGGTCGAACTGCATGAAGACCAGGTTCCAGATCTCGACGAAGCGCCCGCCGGCGTCGCTCGGGAACTGCTCGTGCTCGCGGCCCGGCTCGGCCGCTTCGGGACCGAGGTCGTAGTGAATCTCCGAGCACGGACCACACGGTCCGGTCTCGCCCATCTGCCAGAAGTTGTCCTTCTCGTCCAGGCGGAAAATGCGGTCCTTGGAGACGCCGGCGACTTTCTGCCAAAGCTGCTCGGCGTCGTCGTCCTCGCGGAACACGGTCACGTAGAGCCGGTCCTTTTCGAGACCGTATTCGCGCGTGACCAGATCCCAGGCGAACTCGATGGCCTCGGCTTTGAAGTAGTCCCCGAAAGAGAAGTTCCCCAGCATCTCAAAAAAGGTGTGGTGGCGGCGGGTGTATCCGACGTTCTCCAGATCGTTGTGTTTGCCGCCGGCGCGGACGCACTTCTGCGAAGAGCAGGCGCGCGTATAGTCGCGCTTCTCAAGGCCGAGGAAGACGTCCTTGAACTGGTTCATGCCCGCGTTGGCGAACAGCAGGGTGGGATCGTTGGCGGGAACAAGCGAGGAACTGCGGACGATCCGGTGTCCGCGTTCCGCGAAGTAATCGAGGAACTTCTGGCGAATCTCGTTTCCGGTCATGTACCCCCATTTTGACACGTCACGCCGCGCGGCCTCCGGCGCTGTCGCGTTCGCGGGCGCGCACGCGCGGGGACCGCGCCGGGGTAGCATCAGACCAGGAGGATGAAATGCCCCACAGCCGCCGGGAGTTCCTGACAGCCGCCGCGGCGGGCGCCGCCGTTTCGCGCCTGCCGGCGGCCGCGCCGAAAAAACCCAACTTCCTCGTTATCCTGGCCGACGACATGGGCTTTTCCGACGCCGGCTGCTACGGCGGAGAGATTGACACGCCCAACATCGACCGCCTGGCGAGCCGGGGCCTGCGCTTTACGCAAGGCTACTCGACGGCGCGCTGCGGCCCTTCGCGAAGCTGCATTCTCACCGGCCAGTACGCGCAGCAGACCGCCTGCGACGTGATGACCAAGGGCAACATCCCCCACTGGACGCGCTTCCTGCCGCAGCGCCTGAAGCCGCTCGGCTACCGCTCCTACCATTCGGGGAAATGGCACATCCGCTTTCGCGCCGTGGCGGGCGCGGGCTTCGACCGTTCCTATCTGTTGGCCGATCAGAACCGCTTCTTCACGCCCACCGCCCATATGCTCGACGACCAGCGGCTGCCAGCGGTCAAGGAAAGCGATAGCTTCTACGCCACCAGCGCCATCGGCGAGCACGCGGAGAGGTTCCTGAAAGAACACGCCCGCGACCACGCCGGTACGCCTTTCTACTTCTACCTGGCTTTCACCGCGCCGCACTTCCCGCTGCACGCGCTCAAGGAGGACATCGAGCGCTACCAGGACCGCTTTTCCGAAGGCTGGGACGCCGTGCGCGAGCGGCGCCTCCAGCGGCTGCGGCGCATGGGTATCGTCAACTGCGAACTGGCGCCGCTGGAAGCGGGGGTCTGGCCTCCATGGAATCTCCCGGAGGCGGATCTGCTGGCCAAGGTAGGGCCGGGCGAGGTCGCGCGCGCCGTTCCGTGGTCCGTTCTGACGCCGGAACAAAAGCGCTTCCAGCGAACCAAGATGGCCATTCATGCCGCCATGATCACCCGCATGGACTTCGAAATCGGGCGCGTGCTGAAGCAACTGGAAGCCATGGACGCCTTGCGCGACACGCTGATCGTCTTTGTTTCCGACAACGGCGCCAGCGCCGAGCTGCTGATCCGCGCCGATGGCCACGACCCGGCGGCCGAGCCGGGATCGGCTCGCTCGCACCTGTGCCTGGGTCCGGGCTGGTCGAGCGCCGCTAACACGCCGTTCCGGCTGCACAAGTCCTGGGTTCACGAGGGTGGCATCGCTTCGCCCTGGATCATGCACTGGCCGGCGGGCATCCGCGACCCCGGCAAACTGCGCCACACCCCGTGCCACCTCATCGACCTGCCGCCGACGCTGGTGGGGCTGGCGGGCGGGAATCCGCGGGAACCCGCGGCCGAGGGAGCGCCGCCGATGGCGGGAGTGAACCTCGCGCCGGTGCTCGCCCGCGACGATTCGATCCAGCGCGATTTCCTGTACTTCCACCACAACAACAACCGCGCCATCCGGGTGGGCGACTGGAAGCTCGTCGCGGCGGGCTCCGGACCGTGGGAGCTATACAACCTCCGCGCCGACCGCGCCGAACAGCGCAACCTGGTTGAGAAGGAACCCGGCCGGGCCGTCGATCTGGCGGCGCTGTGGAAACGTCAGGACGACGAGTTCGTCCGCCGGCGCGAAGCGTCTCCGCCGATGCCCAAAGAGCGAATCTGAAGGGCGCCGGAGGAAAGCGCACCCGGCCGGGGGCTACCGCGCCGGGCGCTGGAGGGGCAAAAGCGCCCGTTCAAGCAGGTCGAAGACAGGCGCCGTTTCCACGTGGTAGATCCTTACGACCTGGCCGTTCTTGCGCGTGAAGTCGTAGCGCAGGTCGTGATCGCCCCCCGGAGCTTCGACGATCTCCCAGCGCGCAGGAAGGGTCGGCGATGGCGGCGGTGTCGCCCAGATCGAAGAACCCCTTTCTGGGGGAAGCAAAGCGCGGATCGCGGGAGCGGATCTGATGCAGGTAGTTGCCCAGCGGACCCAGGGGAGCGAAGCGGCGGGCGGCCCGGGTATCGTTGTAGGCGTTAAAATTCCAGCAGCGGAGCGGCCACTGGGTGCGGCCGTGCCAGAAGACCACCAGGCGGTCCGCGATGGCCGGCTCCTTGAGCAGCGCCGCGGCGGCGTCGGTGGCGGGGCCAAGCAAGACCAGCCACAGCGGATCCTCGGGCGAGGCGGCCCTGGCGCGCTCGATGATAAAGTCCACGCTCTCGCTTGACGGCGGGCGGTCGCGGTATTGCAGCGGGTCTGTGCCCCGCTTGACGGGGAACTTTCCGGACAGGCCCGCCAGCGCCAGCAGGCGTTCGATCTCGGCCTGGGACTTGCTGATGCCTCCGGCGCCGCCGGCGTCGCCGAAATGCGCCGCGACAAGGCCTTCGATGCGGAACCGCTCCGGGAAGCCGAAGGCCAGCGCCAGCGCGAACTGGTCGTCAACTTCGTTGGCGGCGTCGGCATCCAGGATGACGCGCACCGGACCGGCCGGTGGCCAGGGCGCCGCGGGTCTGGTCGCGGCCGCGAGGGCCGCGGCGGCGCAGGCGATCCAGGCTGGAAGGAACGCACGCCGCATCGGAGACTAATCCCCCGACTCGCCGGCGGCGGCCTTCGACTTACCGGAAGGATCGAGTAGCCCGCGCACCATCCTGGTCAGCGCGGCGGTGGAGAACGGCTTGTGGAGAAGTCTCAGTCCGTCGCTGGCGAGGCTGCGCGGCATGTCGATGTAGCCGGACATATAGATGCACTTCATCTCCGGCCGCTCCGGCATGAGGCGCCGCGCCAGTTCCGGTCCGCCGATTCCGGGAAGCACGACATCGGCCAGCAGCAGATGGATGGGCCCCTCGTGAGCCCGGGCGCGCGCCAGCGCCTCCTCGCCGTCGGAGGCCTCGATCACCTGATAGCCGTGGCGCTGGAGAACACGCCGGACCAAGGCGCGAACGTCCGTCTCGTCCTCCACCACCAGCACCGTCTCGGTGCCTTCGGCCGGCCCGACCGAGGGCTCCGGTCCCGGAGAGGCGGCGGCCTTGCCAGCGCGCGGGAGGTAAATCTCAAAGCGGGCGCCGCGGTTGGGCGCGGTGTGCAGCTCGATGCCGCCTCCGCTCTGTTTCACGATCCCGTAGACCATGGCGAGACCGAGCCCGGTGCCGCGTCCGGGTTCCTTGGTGGTAAAGAACGGTTCGAAGAGGTGGAGGCGGGTGGCCTCGTCCATCCCGCAGCCGGAATCCGCCACCGTCAGCACGGCGTAGGCTCCGGTTGGAATCCCAAGAGCCTGCGCCCGCACCGGATCGCGGAGACTGGCGTTGGCGGTCTGAATCACCAGCCTGCCCCCGTCCGGCATGGCGTCGCGGGCGTTGACGGCCAGGTTCATCAGCATCTGTTCGATCTGGCCGGCGTCGGCCATGACGCTGCCCAGGTTCGGCTCCAACTGGATGGTCAGGTCGATGTCCTCGCCGATCAGCCGGCGCAGCAGGTTCCGCAAGCCGGCGATGACGCCGTTCAGATCGAGCGGTTGCGGTTTGAGCACCTGCTTCCGGCTGAAGGCCAGCAGGCGGCGGGTCAGCGAGGCGCCGAGTTCACCCGCCTTGCGGATCTCCAGCAGATCCTTGCGCATGGGGTGCTCCTCGGGCAAGCCTTCCAGCAGCAGATCCGTGTAGCCGGTGATGGTGGTCAGGATGTTGTTGAAGTCGTGCGCGACGCCGCCCGCCAGGCGGCCGACAGCCTCCATTTTCTGGGACTGCCGCAGGTTCTGCTCGAGTGCTTTCTGTTCGGTGAGGTCGACGCCCAGACAAATCACCAAGCCGCCGCCGGCGGAGACGACCCGGCTGTGCCAGGCGACCGGACGGATTTCTCCATTGCTGGCGGGCATCGGCAACTCGGTGGCCGAAGGCTGGTCTTGCCCCAGCATGCGCGCAAAGGCGGAGCGAGCCGCGGCAGCCGATGACGGGGGCGCCAGGACCTCCCAGAAGTACTGGCCGAGAAGGTCGGCGGTCCGGCGGCCGATGGCCTCCTCGCAGCAGGCGTTCAGGCGGACGATGTGGCCGTCGAGGTCAAGCACCACGATCAGCGCCGGGGCGGCCTCGAACACCGCCGGCAGCAGTTCTTCCTGAGGGCGCCTGGCGGCGGTCCCCGCTTGAGCGGCCATTTGCGGATCGAGCGTTCCGTGCACCATGATCAGGCAACTCGCGTGAGAACTCTACCATTCCCGGCGGCGCAAACCTCGCTGCCGCCAACGGCCCGAGACTCGACTATAACCCAAAAGCTTAACAGATGTAAGTGTGAATGTTTAATGAGTTTAACGAACCGGCGCCCCCACGGGCAGCGAAAGCAGCGCGGGCTCCCGTTGACGGAAGCCCGCGGGGATGAACGCCGCCCGGACGCCGCCTAGTTGCAGGCCTCGCGGCTGGCGGTGAACTTGAGCGGGGATTCGACCTGCACTCCGGCCGCTTCCAGCATCAGGTGGAACAACTGGGTGTTGTCGATGATTTGGGTGCAGGGATACCAGACGCCTTCCCATTTGCTGAAGCTCTCGGCGCCCTTGCCGATTCCATACAGCCGCACCAGTTCGTTGGTGTGGTGGGTGGTCCGGTAGCTGACCTCGCCGTCCGGGTAGTTGAGGCACTTGGCGGAAAGGTTGTCCGGGCAGACTCCCTCCACCTGCTTGGGCAACACCCCCATGCCGGGGGCCTTCGGGCGGTTGATGCGCAAATAGCTGTTGCCGTGGTCGGAGGTCACCAGCAACAAGGTGTTGTCCCAGGTCATGTCGTCGCCTTCCTGGTTAACGTAGTCGATGGCCGCCTGAACCGCGATATGCATGTCCCAGGTGGTGCCGATCATCCGTGCGTAGTCGTTGCCGTGCGCGGCCCAGTCGATGTCGCCCTGCTCGAACATGACAAAGAAGCCGTCGCGGTCCTGCGAGAGCACTTTCAGCGCGGCCAGGACCTGGTCCTTCATCAGCGGGTTTTCCGTGGTGGCGCGCTTCACTTCCGGCGCGCCGGGGGCGTGTTGCGGTTCGGGCGATTCCTGGTGGCCGCCCGGGCCGCCGTAGAGTCCGAACAATCTGCGGCCCTGGCGCGCGGCGGCTTCGGCGGCCGCCATGAGCGACTGGGCGCCGTCCTTGCCGGCCTGCCGTTCGGCGAAGATGTACTGGGGAAACATCGCGCCGGATTTGAACAGGTTGTAAGTCGCATCGGAGATGTACTGGCCGTTCGTATTGGCGCGGTTCCGCGCCCAGCCCGGATGGCCGCCGCCGATGACCACGTCCGGCTTGGTTTTAAACAGGATTTCGTCGGCAATGGCGTGGTAATTGTTCCGGCTGACGTTGTGGCTGACGTGGGCCGCCGGGGTGGCGTGTGAGAACGGGACCGTGCTGGTGACGCCGATGGCGAAGTCTTTCGTTTCGCGCAGGATTTCGGCGATCGTTTTGAGCGAACCGTTGGCGGGATCGCTGGGCAACCAGGCCAGGTTGCCGTCGTCGGTTTTGTAGCCGGTCGCCCAGGCGGTCGCGGCGGAGGCGGAATCGGTCGCATAGGGCTTGGGCATCTGGAGAAAGTAGGAGTCCAGGAATCCGCCGCGTTGCAACGGGTAAGGCAGGCGGCCGCCCTTGGTCACGTCGTAGCCGTAAACATTCAAGATCGCTTTCGGGTCGTAGGAACCCTTACCGGCGAAACCCTCGTACGTGGTAACGTCCCAGTGCGCGACGTTGCTCTGGTAAGGCAGTTTGTGCCAGGACAGCTCGTAATCTCTACCGGTGAGATAGCGGCTGGCGGCGATTTCGGTTTCCAACTGCATCCCGTCGCCGAGAAACAGCATGATGTATTTCACGTTCTGTGCGTCCGCCGCCGGGGCCAGCAGCGGCAGGGCGGCCGCCGCGGCCAGGAGGCTCTTCAGGCCGAAGCCTGCGGATTTCTTCATAGGGGATTCTCCGTACATGTGAGCATTAAGGAATGCGGGCGGACCGTCTTCCGCTTCGCGCGCGTGGGCGGTCCGTTCCGTGGCAATCCTAGCGAACCGCCATTACGGAGTCGTGACAGCGCAAATACGAGATAATTTAAAGGGCTATTGATCTCAGATTTGAATCCAAAAGCGATCTAGATGTAACTCGAATCTAAAGGCCGTCCCGGGTGTGGCGCCTGGCCGGATCTTCGCTTCCAGGGAGTTCGGGCGCAGGCGTGGGAGGAGCGAGAGGCAAAATGAGCGTGACCTGGGTTCCCCGCCCCGAAGCGCTTTCAATCTGGACCTGACCGCCCGCCGCGGAGACGAATCCCTCCACCGTGGCCAGCCCCAACCCCAAGGCCCGGCGTGGATCCTTGGCCGTGAAGAGCGGCTCAAAGACGCGCGGCCGGATCTCCCCGCCGATTCCCGGGCCGGTGTCTGCCACGGTGAGGGAGAAAGAATCGTTGGCATGGCGGGTGCTGCGGATCGTCACCGTGCCGCCCTGGGGCATGGCCTCGGCGGCGTTCGAGATCAGAGCAAGCAGCGCGTCCTCGATGCGCTTCGGATCGGCCAGCACCGTTCCGAGCTTTGCGTCCAGGTAAGGAACGATAGCGATCTCCGGGGCCAGCCGGGGCCGGACCCGGCTCACCAGGTCCAACACGGCCTGGTTAAGATCGATTGCACGGGGAAGCACCCGCCCCCGTTCGCCGAACGCGAGCAACCCGGCCAGCAGCCGCAGAGCGCGGTCGGCGGCCTGGCGGATCTGCCCGGCATCCTTGCGCAGCGGATCTCCAGACGGCAGGGATTCAAACAGCAGTTCGCTGTAGCCGGCAATGGCGGTCAGCGCGTCCCCGAAGGTCTGCGCCAGACGGACGGGAAGCCGCTCCAACGGGTCCGCTTCGGGCCGGCCGGCCAGCGCATCCGTAACGTCCAGTCCCAGAACGGCGGCTCGTCCGCCGGAATGGAAGATGCCCCAGGCGATTCGCCGACCGCCCGTGGAGGAGATCTCGGCCTGGCCGCCTGGCGGCGTCGGGATTTGCAGCACTTCGGTGAAAAGCCGCCCGCGGGCGGCCGATTCGGCGATCCCGGTCAGACCGGTGAAGGCGCGGTTGACGCGCAGCACGCAGCCGTCGAGGCCGAGTTCGAGTGCGGCCAGCGCGTCCGAAGCGGCGACGGCTTCCCACCAGTCCGGCTGCGGCGTCACGGCTCGCAGCACCAGCGCCATGGCGCCTGCGCTGCCGGAACTGGCGGAAGTCCAGACAACCTCGACGCCGATCGAGGCGCCCTCGCGGGTGCGCGCCCGCGTCCGCATGGGAGTTCGCTTCCGCAGGTCTTCGAGCAGCGCCGGGCCCTGCGCGCCGGCGCCGCCGCCGGCCAGCAGCGCCGCCACCGACAGGCCCCGCCACTCGTGCGGGTCATAGCCGAAGACGTCACAGGCCGGGGAGTTGGCGCGCAACACCACCGCCCGTTCGTCCACCAGCAGCACCGGGTCGGGGAACAGGTCCAGCAGCATCTGGACCTCGGCCGCGCGCAGGCGCCCGGAATTCGCCGCGGCGGCCTGCGCGGAGGCGTAACCGCGCCAAAACACCAGCAGTAGGGGAATCGCGAGCAGCCCGGCCAGGGCCGCGAAGCCGGCGAACGGAACCGCCACCCGTCGCGGCAGTGCCGCGGCGGCGCCCTGCTGCAAGCGGAACAGGGCGAGTTTCAGCTCGGCGCGCGCCAGTTCGAGCTTGGAACGGAACTCCGCCTCCAGCCCGCGGCTTTCTTCTTCCCCTACCCCCGGCAGCAGCAACTGGCCACGGATCCGTTCGCTACTGGCCACCGCCGCGTAGACCCGCAAGAGGCTGTCCATGATCTCTTGCACGGCGGCGCTCCGTCCGTCGAGACTCCGGACCTGGGCGCGGTAGTTGCGGTACAGTTCGCTCCATCGGGCGCCGGGCAGCCCAGGCCCGGCGCTGCCCTGAACCAGATCCAACAGGACGGCGTCGAGGGCTTCCAGCTTCGCGGCCGCCGCCACACGGTCGGCCTCCACACCGCTCCGGCCGCGCAAGTTCGCCAGCACCCAAACGCTGGACACAACCAGCGCGGCGGGTAGGGCGAGCGCCAGCAGCGGCCACAACGCCCGCAGCCCGTGGCCGTTGCCGTACCCGTGGCCGTTGCCGTTGAAGGGTGCCGCCATCGAGCGTCCTCCTTCGAGGCTACCCGCCGGGCCTTCAGGCGGGCCACCGCCCGATGGTACTGATGGTTCCGTTACTCTCCGGCGCGAGGAAGCGCGCCACGCGGTTCCACCAGCCGCAGGCGCTTGGCCTCCAACGCCTGGTAGCAATCCGGCAGATCGAATCGCGCCAGCACCCCGGGCAACATGGCGGAGAGCCTCAACTCGTGAGCTTCCGCTTCGGCCACCGCGGCGTAAGACTCAAGCGCGTGCTTGAGCGTCACCTGGACGACCTGCGGCGCCAGCAGCGCCGCGAACGCGGCCGGGATTGCGCCCTGGCCCTTGGCCGCCAAGTGCACCTCGGCATGCCCGTAGGCCTGCATCCAATCCAGCACGCGCAGGATGTCGAACACGCGCTGGCCGGCGTAGGGCGAGTCGAGCATCAGCGAGTGAATGGCGTAGAAGTAGTCACTGCCGTAAGGATTGTCGTAGCTGTTCTCCTGGCAGGTATCGGGACGCGATTCGCCGATGCCGCGCACGTCGCAGGCGTAGAAGGCGGCGCCGCTTTCGGCGGCGGCCAGTTCCTTCACCAGCGGCTCGCCGCGCAGTTCCGCGTCGGCCGAGAGATCCGAGACGTACAAGACGGCGCGCGCCGGACCGCGGGCCGGCTGGCTCAGCCAGGACCGCTCCGTCAGCCGGTAGACCAGGGCGTGGATGCCGGGCTCGGTCTCGACGGCGTAGATGGCGGCGTGCGGCGCCGGGTACTGGCGATTCGGGCGCGGGCGCAGAATCCGGAAGTCGGCCACGCCGCGGCGCTCGGGCAGTTTGAGGATCGCCGTCAGTTCCCGCGCCAGCGCGTCGCCGGAGAGCTTCTTGCGCCGCGCGGCCAGCGCCTTGGACTTCTCCGCGGTGTAGGAAAAGACGGTCCGTGGGGAAAGCTCCGCCACCTGGCCCTTGGGCGTGCAGTACAGCGTCGCGTCCTCCTCGAGCACCAGCTTGGGCTCGGTCCTGGCGTCGGAAATGCCGGTCACCTTGTTGAACCACTGGTACATGGCCTCGCGGTTTTCCTGCGAGAACCCGTGCGGCGTCGGGCCGCGGAAGCGCGCGATGTTGTCCGGCGCGCCGAGCAGCGTGTAGAGCCGCTTCAACCGCTGATAGGCCTCCTCGTGGCCGCGCGCGTCGAAGTAGTCGAGTTCCTTGCCGAGCACGATCACCGGCTTGGGCGCCATGGCGGCGATGAAATCGGCGTGGTCCAGGCCGAGCGCCAGCGCCCGCGGCGGGCACTGTTCGGTGTCGGCCGGAAGCTCGTTTTCCAGGTTGCGCCGGAAGGTGGTGACGAAGCAGCTTGGCGCGGCCATGGTCCAGCGGGATTCGAGGCCGCACAGCCAGGTGGTCATGGTGCCGCCACCGGAGTTGCCGGTGATGCCCAGATGCTTGCGGTCCACCTCCTCGCGCGTGAGCAGGTAATCGAGCGCGCGGATGCCGTCCCAGGCGCGCCAGGAGCCGAAGAACTCGCCCACCAGGAACTGCTGGTTGCCAAAGTAGATGTGCTCACGCGTCCCGGAGCCGAGCCGCGGCTTCAGCGCCGCATCCACCCACTGAAGCCGTTCGCCCTGCCCGATGGGGTCGAAGATCAGCACCACGTAGCCCAGCCGCGCCAGGCCCTGCGCGAAGGACTGGTAGGTTTCGGCGGCCTTGCCGTTCACCGAGTGGCCGCAGGATCCCACCACGCCCGGCAGCGGGAACTTGCGCCCCTTGGGGAGATAGAGATTAGCCGTCACCGGGAAATTGGGGCGGCTGTCGAAGATGACCTTTTCGATCTTGTAGGCGTCGCGCTCGACGACGCCGGTGATACGCGGGTTGAGCGGCGTGCGCTCGGGGTCCGGTCCGAAGGACTCGCGGATCTTGCGGCGCACGGCCGCGGGCATGCCGTGCTCGTCAACGCCCGCACCGGTCGCGCAGCGGGCGTGGAATTCCACCAGGTGCCGCGTTAGGCGATCGACCACCTCGTTGTCGCTCCGCCCGGCTGCCAGGAGCCGGTCCATGAGACGGTGCTCC
>CAKZVG010000680.1 GCA_937921835.1 uncultured Bryobacteraceae bacterium
CGCTCGCCCTACCGGCAGTGCCTGGACCTGGTTGTATCGCTGGCGGAAGCGGGCAAATCCGCCGCCGAGGTGGCGCGCGCCGTCGAGGACCGCTGGCACATCGAGTACCCGGCCACCAACAACGCGGTCGCCAACGGCGGCCTGGTGGCGGTGGCGGTGTGGTTTGGAGAGGGGGATTTCCTGAAGACGGTCAACCTGGCCTTCGCCGCCGGAGACATGACCGACGCGGATTGCAACGCCGCCAACGCGGGCGCGGTGGTGGGCGCGATGCGCGGCGCCAAGGCTCTGCCCGGCCACCTGGTGGAACCGCTCAATGACCGCCTGGCCGGAAGCGCCATGGGCGGCGTGCCGATTACGCCGCCGGTCGAAGAGCGGATCAGCGATGTCGCGCGGCGTATCGCCGCCATGGGCCTGAAGATGGCGGCGGCCGAGGGCGCGCGGGTGGAAGGCGGCGCGCTGCTTGTTCCGCTCCGGGAGGTGGAAACGCAGCCGGCCGAGCTTTTCACGCTCAGCGGCCTGACGCGCTACTGGAGTCCGGAGTGGCGCCTGGAGCGGGCGGGCTTCGGCGGCGCGGGCGGCGGGCTGCGCGGCATCCGCGGCCTTACGTATCTGGATGGGGACGTGCTTGCGACGTATCCGCGCGACGAGGTGCGCGGGCTGCTGCTGACCCGCCGGGCGAAGCTCGGGCCACGGCCGGCGCTGGTGCTGGAGGTGGCGGCGGACGCCGGGCGCGGCTGGCAACTCGAGGTCTACGTTGAAAACACCCGCCTGCTCTCGCGCATGATCGCCGGCGGTGCGGAGAAAGAGCGGGTCTGGCAAACGGTGCGCGCGCCGCTCGATGACTTCGCCGGGCGCGAGGTCACGCTGCGCCTTTACCAGTTCGTGCTGCCCGCTTCGCGTCCCGGCAACGCCTACTGGCGCGCGCCCCGGCTGGAGTGAGGGGCGCGGGCCGCCGGCCCCGCGGCGGCGCCGTCAAGGCAGCCACTCCTGCTCCCGCCACGCCATATCCCAGAACATGAATTCGTAGCGGACCGAGAGGAGGAACAATTCGCGGGCGCGGGTGCGCTCCTCCGGGCCGGCGCGCTCCGCTTCGGCGTCGATCATCGTCAGCACGGCGTTGACCGCGGCGCCGAAGGATGGGTCCGCGTACTGATCGATCCAGCGCTGGTAGCCGGGATCCTTCGAACCGCGTTTCTTGAGTTCCTTGCCCACTTCCCAGTAGACCCAGTAACAGGGCAGCAGGGCGGCCAGCCCTTCAAAGAACGGCCGCTGATGGACGCTGGCCAGCAGGTGGCTGGTGTAGGCGCGATTGGCGGGCGCCATGTTCGCGCCCTCGGCGCCTTCCTTGAGCAGGTCTCTGTGCAGCGCCATCTCGGTCCTGACGGCGTCGATGGCGTGCTGGTTCAAGGTCACCATCCACTCCTGGCGTGGCGCTTTGGCCGCCAGCAGGCTGAGCGCCCTGGCGAACTCCCACAAATACAGCGCGTCCTGCTTGAGGTAGTAGTCGAACTTAGCCCGCGCCAGCGTTCCATCGGCGAGCCCGCGCAGGAACGGATGCTGGATGATCTTGCCGTACAAGGGGCCGGCGGCTTCCCATGCTCCGGCCGAAAACTTTGCTTCCGCGGCCCCCGCCGGCAAGGTAAGGCAAACGGCGGCCGCCAATCCTCTGAGGCTCATGCCACGATTGTGGCACTCCGCCGCCCTGCCATGGCGAGCGCCATCCTAAGGTTGCATTCCGCCCGGGAATTTGATAGAAGTGTTCCCAGTCCAGTTCGGGAGGTTTGATTTGCGCAATTACGAAATCTTCGCAGTGCTCTTAGTCTGTTCAGCGGGCTTGGCCTTCGCGCAGGGCGGCTTGGGCACTATCACGGGGACGGTCGTCGACTCCGCGGATGCCGTCGTCCCCAACGCCACGGTTAAGGTGGTTCAGCTTTCCACCAACGCTGAACGCACAACTGTCACCAATGAAGTCGGAATTTTTAATCTGCCTTCGCTGGCCGCCAGCAACTATACGCTGACCATCACGGCTCCAGGGATGAAGGAAAAGAAGCTCGAGAACCTGACGCTGAACGCGTTTCAGACCATGACTCTCGGGCGCATCATGCTGGAAGTCGGCTCGGGACCGGCCACGGTCGTCACCATCACCGCCGAGCAGCAGATGATGACCACCGAGCACGCGGTGCGCGCCGAGACCATTCAGGCGCGGCAGGTGACCGACATGCCGCTGCAAGGCCGCAACTGGTCCACGCTGCTCAAGATCATCCCCGGTTCCACGCCGCGCAATGTGAACGCCATGAACGGACGCGAAGCCGGCTACGACGGCTACGCGGATTTCCGGGTCAACGGGAAGAACCAACAGCAGACCCAGGTGAACCTGGACGGCGGCAGCAACGTCGACCATGGCAGCGACAGCAAGACGACGGTCACGCCCAGCCTGGAGTCGATCCAGGAAATCGCCATCCTCACCAATAACTTCCAGGCCGAGCACGGCATCCGGGCGGGCACGGTCATCAACATCGTCACCAAGTCCGGCAGCAACAACTGGCACGGCACCGTTTGGGACTACATCCGGAACGAGGCCTTCAACGCCACCCCGTGGACGGACGCTTTTTTCGGCCGGCCCAACCCGCGCTACCGCTATAACTATTTCGGAGGAAATCTCGGCGGGCCGATCAAGAAGGATAAGCTGTTCTTCTTTTTCAACCACGAGAACCTGAAGCAGGATACGCCCACCATCCGCCAGCAGATCCGGGTACCCACCGAACTGGAGCGCAAGGGCGATTTCTCGGAGACGATTAATCCGAACGGCGTCCGGCCGACGATCTACCTGCCCGGCACGCAGTCCTCGGGCACGCCGCAGTTGCTGCCCAACAACATCATGCCGGCCAGCATGATTCACCCTCTTGGCCGGGCGATCATGAACATCTACCCGCTGCCCAATTTGAAGAACGAGACCAACAACAACTACCTCAACGAGTATTCCAAGGAAGACAAGCGCTATCTGAACGTGGTCAAGGTGGACTGGAACATTGACGACTCCACCCGCGCCTACGTGCGCTTCAACTACGACTACCAGAAGTACCGCGACATGGTCACCTGGGCGGCGGGCAGCAACCTGCCCTTTGTGGTTACCGGCTGGAACCGGCCCGATAAGGCGCTGACGGCCAACGTCACCAAGACCTGGTCCGCCACGCTGGTCAGCGAGACGCTGTTCAACTGGCAGAAGGACTTCGTCAACGCGCCCATCGAGGTATCCAAGGATCCGGAGAAGATCGACCGGTTCAAGGCGGGACTCGGCGACTTGCCGCTGGCTTTCCCGGTGTCGAACAACATCATGCCCCAGATCTCGGGCACCGGCTACCAGGATTTCCAGTTCAACCGTTTCCCGTGGTATGCCAAGGCGCCCGAGTATCAGATCGTCAGCACCTGGACCTGGACCCGCGGCACCCATGTCTTCAAGTGGGGCGGCCAG
>CAKZVG010000681.1 GCA_937921835.1 uncultured Bryobacteraceae bacterium
AATTCGAGGCGCCCGTGTCGCCCTATCCGGATCCGGAGATGATCGGCTTGGGTCTAGGCCCCTTGCAGGCGCGATTCTTCACCAACGCGGTGCATGGAAGCGACCAGCTTCGCCAGCGGGTGGCCTTCGCCCTGGCGCAGATCTGGGTGGTGTCCGGATCGGTAGCCAACCAGCCGGAGCGCTTCGTCCCCTACCTGCGGATCTTGCAGAAGAACGCGTTTGGCAACTACTGGGACCTGATTCGCGAGATGACGCTTTGTCCGGCCATGGGCGATTACCTGAACCTGGTGAACAACGCCAAGGCCGATCCCGCCAGGGGTACGCGTCCCAACGAGAACTACGCTCGCGAACTGCTCCAATTGTTCACCATCGGGACGGACCTGCTCAACCCGGATGGAACCTACAAACTGGACGGTGACGGCAACCGGATCCCGGCCTACACGCAGAAGGAGATTCAGGAGTTCTCGCGCGCTCTCACCGGCTGGACGTACCCCACCCGGCCGGGCGCGACGCCGCTGGCCCGCAATCCGGCTTATTACTCCGGTCCGATGGTGCCCTGGCAGGCCAATCATGATACCGGCCCCAAAGTCCTGCTGGGCGGCCTGGAACTCGCGGGCGGACGCCTGGCGGAGGAAGATCTGAACAGTGTGGTGGACAACGTGTTCTTCCACCCCAACATCGCGCCGTTCGTTTCGAAGAACCTGATTCAGCACCTGGTGAAAAGCAATCCCAGTCCGGCTTATGTGGCGCGCGTTTCGCGGGCCTTCGAGGGCGATCCGGGCGAGCGTGGGGACCTCAAGCAGGTGGTGCGGGCGATTCTGCTCGACCCCGAGGCGCGCGCGGGCGACGACGCCGCGCAGCCGGGCGCCGAAGACGGGCATCTCAAGGAACCCGTGCTGTGGCTGGCGTCGCTGCTGCGCGGGCTGGGAGCGATGGTGAACGACACCAACACCCTGGCCGGCCGCGCCGCCGCGCTGGGACAGAACATCCACTTTCCGCCGACGGTCTTCAACTACTACATGCCGGGCTTCCGGATTCCCGGCACGAACCTCCTGGGTCCGGAGTTCCAGATCCTGACGCCCACCGCGGCGCTGGACCGCGCCAACCAGGTGAACGCCATTGTGTACGGAAATCTCGGCCCGGGAACCTACATCGACTTGAGCGGTTGGGCCAATCTCGCCAACAGCCCGAACGATCTGCTGGACGAGATCGGCGTCGTATTCTTCCATGGACAGATGCCCCCCACGGTGCGGCGCATCCTCCTGGAGGCGGTAATGGGCACGGCGGGTGAGCGCGCCAAGGCGCAAGCCGCCTTGTATCTGGCCGCGTCGTCGGGCTATTACGCGGTGGCGCGTTAAGGAGGATGCTGGCATGACGATCCGATCCCGCAGGGAATTTCTCGGCACGGTGGGGCGGCTGATCGGCGCCGCAGGCGCCGGATTGGCCTTTGAACGCCTGGGGCTGGTGAACGCGCTGGCCCAATCCGCTCCCGGCTGCGAGGGCTACAAGGCGCTGGTGTGCGTCTTCCTTTTCGGCGGCAATGACGCCACGAATATGGTGGTTCCGGTGAGCGGCGCGCAGACTTACGCGGACTATTCGCGGGTGCGCGGGCCGCTGGCGCTCGCCCAGGCGCAGCTTCAGATGATTCAGGCGCGGGAGGGCGGCGCGGCCTACGGGCTGCACCCGCGGCTGGGCGCCTTGCGCGCGCTCTACGAACAGGGGCGGCTGGCGGTGGTGCTGAACGTGGGCACGCTGGTAGCGCCCATGACCAAGGAGGACTACACGCGCCCGGGCGCGGCGCTTCCCGCCAATCTTTTTTCGCACTCCGACCAGCAGTCGCAGTGGCAAACCTCGACCCCCAGCATCATGACGCCCACCGGGTGGGGCGGACGGATGGCGGACCGCAGCGCGCAGTGCAACGCCCCGGCGACTTTCCCGGTGGTGCTCTCGGTGGCCGGCAACCATGCGTTCGGGGTCGGCGAGAAGACGCGTCTGGCGACGCTCACGCCCAACTCGGCGATGGGGTTGCAGGGCTTCGGCCAACTCCCCAATGCGCGCTACAACGCCTACCGGCAGTTGCTCGAGTTCGACAACGGGATGGCGCTGGTTCAATCCGCCAACCGCGTCGCGGCGGCGGGCCTGAGCGACGCCGAACTGATCAACCGGGCGCTCAGGGAACAGACCCGGATCACCACTCCGTTTCCGAATACTTCTCTCGGCCAGCAGCTCCGCACCGTGGCCCGCATCATCGAGGCGCGTTCCACCACCGCCTTGCGGCGGCAGGTGTTCTTCTGCTCCCTGGGCGGCTTCGACACGCATCAGAATCAGCTCGGCACCCACGAGGCGCTGATGTTGCAGCTTGGCGACGCGCTGGCGGCCTTTTACAACGCCACCGTGGAACTGGGAGCGGCCGAGCAGGTGACCACCTTTACCGCATCCGAGTTCGGCCGCACCGCGCAGGCCAACTCCAACAACGGCAGCGATCATGGCTGGGGCGCGCACCACTTCGTGCTGGGCGGCGCGGTGAAGGGCGGGGACGCTTACGGGCGCTATCCGGTGCTCGCGCTGGGCGGGCCGGAAGACGCCAACGTGCGGGGCGTCTATATCCCTTCGGCGGGTCTGGACCAGTACAATGCCACGCTGGCCGCCTGGTTTGGCGTGGCTTCGGCGGAACTGGCGCGGGTGTTCCCGAACCTTGGCAACTTCGCCTCGCCGGGCCTCGGCTTCATGGCGTAGGGCTTTCGCGCGCCCGGGCCCCAAACTCTTTGTGCGTTGGTGTGTTTATATTGGGTTGGATAGCCCAATGAGAAGCCTTACGAGCGCCTTGCGCCCCGCCGCGGCCGGACTGTTTCTCCTCGCATCTTCCCTGGCTTGGGCGCAGACGCCGTGCACCAGCGTCAGCATCTCGCCCTCCAGCGCCACGGTCGCCGCTGGCGGAGGTCCGGTCTCGACGCCCATCACGATTTCCTCCGGCAGCCCGGCCGGCTGCCGCTGGACCGCGGTCTCCAACGACCCCTGGATCACCATCTCGTTCGGTTCTTCGGGGACCACCTCCGGCACCACGGGCTACGCGGTCGCCGCCAACCCGTCCACCGCGCCGCGCACGGGTACGATCAGCATCGCGAACCAGACCTTCACGGTCACCCAAAGCGGCGCGAGTTGCTCCTATTCGGTGTCTCCAACGTCGGGCAGCGCGCCGGCCGCGGGGACCTCGGGCTCGTTCATCGTGCGCACGCCGCAGGGCTGCGCCTGGACGCCGGTTTCCTCGCAAAGCTGGATCCGGGTGACGTCCGGCGCCGGAAACGGCGACGGCGTGGTCGAGTACACCGTCGATCCGAACCCCGGATCCCTGGTGCGCTTCGGTTCCATCACGGCCGGCAGCGCCACCTTCCAAATCACGCAGTCGGGTTTTGTGTGCACGTACACGCTCAGCCCGTCGAGCCTGAATGTGGGATCGGCGGGTGGAAACGGGAGCTTCAGCCTCACTACCCCGGAAAGCTGCTCGTGGCAGGCGGTCTCGAACGCGAGTTGGATCACGGTCACTTCCGCGGCCTCGGGCACGGGGCCCTCCAGCATCCTGTTCAGCGTGGCTCCCAGTCCGGAAGGCGCCGGCCGCAGCGGCACCATATCGGTTGGCACCGCCACCTTCACCGTGAACCAGTCGGCGGCGTGCGTCATCACCCTGAACCCCACCAGCCAGGGCTTCGGGCCCTCGGGAGGCACGGGAACCATCAGCGTGACGACAAGCGTAGCCAACTGCGAACGGCCGGCCGTTTCCACCGTCCCCTGGATCACCATCACCTCGGGCGCCGGCGGTTCCGGCAGCGGGCAGGTCAGTTACTCGGTGGCGGCCAACACCACCAGCGTTCCGCGCGAAGGAACCATCACCATCGGCGGGCAGCCCTTCGTGGTGACGCAGCAGGCGGGGCTCTGCTCGCTGACCATTAATCCCGTTTCCCTGAACATGCCGAGCAGCGGCGGAAACGGGCGCATCAACATTGCGTCGAACTGCACCTGGACGGCGGCGGTGGACGTGCCGTGGGTGCAGTTCAGCTCGGCTACCACCGGAACCGGCAACGGCAGCGTGGACTTCCGGGTGGCGTCGAATCAGAATCCGGAAACGCGGGTCGCGGCGATCACCATCGGGAATCAGGTGTTCAACGTCTATCAGGCGGGGACGGGGCAGCAGCCGGAATGCAGAATCACGCTTTCCCCGCCGAACGGGAGCACCGCCGCGGCCGGCGGCTCGGGCGAGTTTCAGGTGACTGCCTCGGCGGATTGCCTGAGCTGGCGGGCGGTCCCCGGCGCGAGCTGGCTCAGAGTAACCGGCACGACCGATTCGAGCGTGATCTATGCGGTTGAGCGGAACCGCGGCGAACAGGTCAGAACCGGAACCATCGATGTTTCCGCTCCAAACCGCGCCGACGCCAGCCGGGTCACCGTCGAGCGGTTCACCGTACGGCAGGAGGGCGCCGTCTGCCAATACTCGGTCCATCCGGCCAGCGCCAGTTTTCCCGCCGCGGGTGGAACCGGCTCCATCGACGTGGCGACCGAATGCGCCTGGAGCGCCTCGAGCAACCGCTCCTGGATCACCCTCGCCAGCGGCGCGAGCGGCAGCGGCAACGGCAAAGTGGAGTACCGGGTGCAGGAGAACACCTCCGCGCAGCCACGCGAGGGCGTTATTACGGCCGCCAACCAGCAGGTGCGGATTTCGCAGGCGGGCGCGTCCTGTTCCGTGACGCTTTCGCGAACCAGCGCCACGCTCGTTCCCGCGGGCGGCGCCGGGCAGGTGGCCATCACGGTCACCAGCGGCTGTGAATGGTCGGCGACCACCGACGCGCCGTGGCTGACCGTGACCTACGCCAGCGCAGGAACGAGCGGTGCGGTGTACTACTCGGCCGGTCCGAACACCACCGGCGCCGCGCGCACCGCCCAGATCAACGTGCAGGGGCAAATGTTCTCCGTCGCGCAGGCCTCCGGCCCATATCTCACCCAGGCGGGCGTGGTCAACGCCGCCAGCTTCAGCGGAACTTCGGTGTCCCCCGGCATGATCGCCACCATCTTTGGCAGCGGTCTGGGGCCGGCGCAACTGGCGCCGCTCGAACTCACGCCGGAGGGGTCCGCCATCACCACCTCGCTGGCCGGCACGCGGGTGCTCTTTGACGGCGTGCCCGCGCCCCTGCTCTACACCTCGGCCGGGCAAGTGAGCGCCGTGGTGCCCTATGCCGTGCGCGGCAAACTGTCGACTCGTCTGGCGGTGGAGTACCTGGGCATCCTTTCAAACGAGGTGCTGCTGCCGGTGTCGGCGTCCTCGCCCGCGATCTTTACGGTCGAACAGAGCGGAACCGGCCAAGGCGCGGTGCTGAACCAAGACGGCTCCGTGAATTCGGGCGCGAATCGCGCGCGCCGGGGCGAGGTGGTGATGATTTTCGCCACCGGGGGCGGGGAAACGGATCCGGCCGGTCAGGACGGCCTGCTGGTTCCCGCCGAGCCGCTGCGGCGCTTGCAGCTTCCGGTGTCGGTGGCCATCGGCGGGCAGCCGGCGCAGGTGCTCTTCGCCGGATCGGCGCCGGGGCTGGTCTCCGGGCTGGTGCAGATCAACGCCCGCGTCGCCGCCAACGCGCAGGTGGGCGAGGCGGCGCCGCTGGTGGTCACCATCGGCGGCGTTCCGAGCCAGGCGGGCGTCACCATCGCCGTGCGGTAATCAGGCGCGGGAGGCCGGCGCCTCACTCGCGGCGCGGACTCCTTTGCCGCGCGTGCGGGCCCACACGTGGGTGAATTCCGCGCCGAGGAGAAAGATGTTGGCCGAGTAGTAAGTCCACAAGAGCAGAATCACAAGTGTCGCGGCGGCGCCGTATTTGCTGGCGATGTCGCTGTGTCCAAGGTAGAAACCCACCAGGGACTTTCCCACCACTAGCAGCAGCGTGGTGAGCAGCGCTCCGAACCAGACGTCGCGCCAGGCGATGACCGCGTCGGGCAGAATCTTGAAGATGGCGGCGAACAGCAGCGTGAAGAGCGCGAAGGACCCCAGAGTGCTGATCCAGTAGAGCACCGGTTCGGACATCCACCCCGGCAGGTACTTCACCAGCACGCCGCCGAAGGCCGCGATGGCGGCGCTCAGCGTCAAGGAGACCAGCAGCAGAAAGCCGATGCCCAGAATGAGGGCGAACGAGAGCAGGCGCTTGCCGATGAAGTTCCTCAACCCGCTTGTCCGCGGGCCCGGGCGCACGCCCCAGGCGCGGTTGAGCGAGGCCTGAAGCTGCGCGAAGACGGTGGTGGCCGCGAAGACCAGGGCGGCGATTCCAATGATGGCGGGAAACCAGCCGCCGGCCGAGTCCGCCGCGACGGCATCCATCATCTCGCGCGCATGGCGCGCCGCACTGGGGCCGGTCAGCAATTCGATCTGGAGAGACAACTCCTGCTGCACGGCGGCGCGGCTGAAGAAGACTCCGGCGACGCTGGCGACGATCAGCAGCAGCGGGGGCAACGAAAACAGCGCGTAGTAGGCAATCGCGGCGGCCATCGTCATGCAGTCGTCGTCGAAGAACGCTTCGATAGTTTGCCGGATGTACCGCATGGCTCGATCGGCTCCTCGAATGTGGGATGCCGGCCGGCGGGAAGAACGTTTCGCCTCAAACGGCGGACTTGAGCACCTCGCGGATGCGGCGGCCCACCACCTGCGCGTCGCCGGGCTGAAGCATCCACACGCCGACGGCGAGGTGATCGCGCGCCCCGGGGACGACTTCAATGGAGGGCTCCCCCTCGGCGAGCTGGCGGACCACTTCTTTCACGCTGATCTTCACGCGGCTCTCGTCCCAGTGAATCCGCAGGTGCGGAACGTGGTTGGCGATCTCGGGCACGTACACCTCGGTGGTGACGGTGGGAACCGCCGCCACGCTGTCGGCGATGATGCGCACGCGCTTGTTCCACTCCTTCGCATCGGCTTCGTGGTCGCGCTTGAGATACAGTTCGACGGCCACCAGCATGGCCAGAAGTTCTTCCTTGTTCACCTTCATGCCGCGGCCGATGGTGTCGCCGTTGGGCGACGTGTTCAGGCGCGCCGCTTCGATCAGGTCGCGGCGGCCGAGCAGCAGCCCCGCGCTCTGCGGTCCCATCAGCCCCTTGCCGCCCGAAAACGTCACCAGGTCGAAGCCCATCCTGGTGTACTTCCAAAGATGCTCGGCCGGCGGAACGTCGGCCGCGGCGTCGTTGAAGGTCGGGACGCCGTGCTTCTTTCCCAATTCGGCGAACTCTTGCGCGTGAATCCGCCCGTTGGGATCGGCCGAATTCAGAAACAGCATCATCACCGTGTTGGGAGTGACGGCGGCTTCCAGTTCCTCGCGGGTCTCCACCTGCACGAAGCGGATGCCGCAGTTGCGCACCGCGTGATCGTAGCCGAAACGGTGCGACTTCTGGATAATGACCTCGGTCTTCATGCCGGCGGTGTCGGGTAGGCGGCGGATGAAGTCGGGGTTCTTGCCCGTCATGCAGGCGGCGGTGCCGAGGGTGAGGGCGGACGCAGCCCCGGCCGTCACCATGGCGGCCTCGCAGCCAATGAGGGCGGCAAGGCGCCGGCCCACGGCGTCGTGCAACTCGTTCAGCCGGACGTAGCTTCTGGCGGCGTACTCCCAGGCGGCGACGACCTCGCGCGGCATCAGCGAAGCCGTGAGGACGGTGTAGGTGCCGGCGGCGTTCAGGAAGGGCCGCACGCCGAGTTCCTTGAAAAAATCGCGCTTCGCCGCGGCCGCGGCGGGTTTGGCGAACAGGCCTCCCAGCACGGGGAGGCTCGAAAGACCTTGCAGAAACAGGCGCCGGCCGGACATCGTCTTCCCTCCGCCAGCCAGCATACCAGGACGAGCGGCGCGGGAGGGTTCTCCAGCGGGCGGCCGGCGGCGCCGCTCAGCGCAAATAGAACAGGCTCAAGCGCGGCAGGCCCGCGTCTTCGAGCAGGCGGCGGTCGAGATACTGCCGTTCAAGCATGGAGAGCTGTTCGGCTGTCATCTTGCCGCGGTAGGGCCGCAGTTCCGTATCGAGCGCGCGGCGTGCCTGGAAGAGTTCCTCCTCGCTCTGCGCGCTGCGCGCGGCGGCGATCATCTTTTCTTCGAGCGCCGTCAGGCGTTGTTCGAGTTGCTCGAGATCCGCGAAGTGCGTTTCCGCTTCCGCCGCCAGGCGTTCGAGCGCCGCGGCGGTCGCTTCGAACGCCGCTCCGCGTTGGCGCAGCGCGGCTGCGTTGCGCTCGAGGAACGCGCGCAAATCCTCAAGCGGGAACGGCGGTCCGGCGTCCCGCGCCGCCCGGGCGGGAGCCGCGCCGGCCAGGATGCGCGCCTCCACCATCACCGCCTGCGCGCAGTAGGCGAGCGAGTTGATCAACTCGACGCGCGACTTGCGCGCGCGCCGTTTGGCGAACGCCGCGTCGATTCCGCGCAGCACCGCCTCGAGCGGCACCTCGGAGTTCTTCCAACTCTCCAGCAGCGCCCAGTCGAGCGTGGAAAAGCGGAAGGTTCCCGAGCCGCGCGCGCGCTGAAAGTGCTCCTCGGCCTCCGTGAAATAGTTGAAGTAGTTCGAGGTCCAGTCTTCGCCGCTCACTTGGCCGAATTCCGCTCCCAGATCATCGCCAGACCCTTGAGCGTCAGGTCGTCATCCACCTCGTGCAGGAAGCGGGACCCGCGCGCCACCAGGTGCGCCTGCCCGCCGGTGGCGACGACCCGGGTCTCCGGGCCCATCTGCGCCACCAGGCGTTCGAGAATGCCGTCGATCATCCCCACCGCTCCATAGTACAGTCCAGACTGCATGCTGCCCACGGTGTTGGTTCCAATCAGCTTCAGCGGCTCGCGGAAATCCACCAGCGGCAGGCGCGCGGTCTTGGCGAAAAGCGCGTCGATGGAGATGCCGATGCCGGGACAAATCACCCCGCCGAGATACTCCGCCCGGGCGGAAACCACGTCGAAGGTGATGGCGGTCCCCAGGTCCACCACCACGCACGGGCCGCCATGCAAG
>CAKZVG010000682.1 GCA_937921835.1 uncultured Bryobacteraceae bacterium
CTCGCGCGTATCGTGCCAGTAGTCGGCGCTGACCACCGCCAACGCCTGGGTGGTCTGCGCGGTCGCGGCGGCATTCACCACCACTCCCGTAAGCTTGCCTTGCCTGTCCCAGGTGTAGAGCAGTTGCACGGCGGGGTCTTCGTATCCCTCGACGTGGCTGAAATCGGGCCGCCCGGTCTTCCCTCCCATCTCGGACTTGCCGGACTCGTAGGCCATGATGCGGTTGTGGCCGATGACGGCATGCGCCAGACCGTAGCTGATGCCGCCCGGCTTGCGGTTCCTCCAGGCCTCCCGGGCCACGGCGGCCAGGCGCGGAACCACGAAGGCGCGGTACTCCGGCTCGTCCATCGCCGTCAGGGGAAGGCCATAAGTACTGAGGGGCGGGGCGTTGTGGGTGTGCGTGGCGTTGAGGATGACGCGCATCGGGCCGACTTCCGGCAGGTCGGCTTGCAGCGCGTCGCGCACTTCCCGATGCACCTCTTCGGTGATACTGCGCAGATCGCAACTGATGAGAATGATGGGCGTGGGCTTCCCACCCTGGTAGGGCGCCTCCAGAGCCAGCGCGGTGGCCGTAAGCGGATCCATTACGCGGGTCGAAACGCGCACCGCGGTCATGCCGCCCAGGCAGGCTTCGCGCTGGGGAGTGATGTTGGTCTGCGCCCAGCCGATGCGCAGCGTCTCCCCGGCCGGCGGGACGGGTTGAGCCGGCGCCAGGGAAACGATGCCGGGTCCAAACAGCGCGGCGAAGAGGCTGACGTGCATTCTCATCACACTCCACTCCTTGATCCACACCATCCTATGTCAATGAACAAGGCGGCGCCGGCAACCGTCCCCTCAGGCGTCCTCCAACGCACTCTCGATCTTGCGGCGCAGCGCGGCGGCCAGCCGCGGACTGCGGCCTCCGGTGGAGACGGCGATCTGCACCGCGCCGCGGCGAATGCGCGCCGGGACCAGGAACGCGCACTCCCCGGGCGCGTCGGCCACGTTGGCGGGAATTCCCAGGCGGCCGGCGGCCTGGCCCACGCGCCGGTTCACCTGCCGGCTGTTGGTGGCCGCGAAGACCAGCGCCGCGCCCCGCACGTCGGAGGCGCGGAACGGGCGGCGCAGCATCCGCACCGGAAGGGCGGAGAACTCCGCCAGCGCCTCGGGCGCCACTACCGTCACCTCGGCGCCGGCCTCGATCAACCCGCGCGTTTTCCTTAACGCCACCGGGCCGGCGCCCACCACCAGAACGCGTTTGCCGCGCAAGTCGAGGAAGACCGGGTAGTAGGTCATGGTTGTCCCTTGTTATCATGAACGCGCATGGAAACTCCCGCGGCTCTGCCGGTGGTGGTGATCGCCGGCCGGCCCAACGTCGGCAAATCCACGCTCTTCAACGCCATTATCGGACGGCGGCGGGCCATCGTCGGCGACGAACCGGGCATCACGCGCGACCGCATCCACGGCGAGGCCGTGCACCGCGGGCGGCGCTTCGAGATCATCGACACCGGCGGCATCATCCCGGATGCCGGGGAGTTGATCCCGAGTGAGATTCTCCGCCAGGCGCGGGTGGCCTTCGAGCGCGCCGCGCACATCGTCTTCCTGATCGACGGCCGCGCCGAGATCACCGCCGCCGACCGCGATCTGGCGGCCCTGCTGCGCCGCCTCGGAAAGCCGGTCACGCTGGCGGTGAACAAAATCGACAGCGCCGCGCGCGAAGTGCTGGTGAACGACTTCTACGGCCTGGGCATCGCGGACGTGTTCCCGGTCTCGGCCGAACACCGCCTGGGCATCGACGATCTGCTCGATCACGTCACGGCGGATTTCGCCGTGGCCGCCGGGGAGACGGAAGAAACCGCCGGGCGGGTGATCCGGGTGGCGATCATCGGCCGTCCGAACGTAGGCAAGTCGACGCTTCTGAATGCGCTGGTGGGCCAGGACCGCGCCATCGTCTCGCCCGTGGCCGGCACCACCCGCGACGCGGTGGACGAAGCGGTGAAGCTGGAAGGAACCGAGTACGTTTTCGTGGACACCGCCGGCATCCGCCGCAAGGGCAAGACCCGGCTCATGGCGGAAAAGCTAAGCGTGGTCATGGCGCGCCGGCACATCCGCATGGCCAACGTGGTGCTGCTGGTGATGGACGCCTCCGAGGGCGTGCTGAACGGCGACGCCACCATCGCTGGCTACGCGCATGAGGAGGGCCGCGCGCTGGTGCTGGTGGTGAACAAATGGGACCTCGCCTCCGGGGCGCAGGGCAAACGGGCCTTCACGGCCAGGGTTCGCGAGGAACTCAAGTTCGCCGACTACGCGCCGGTGGCCTTCGTATCGGCGCTGACCGGCTTCGGCGTGCGGCGCCTGTTCGGGCTGATCCGCGCGGGCTACGAGTCGGCCTCCGGGCGGGTCTCCACGGGCGAGTTGAACCGCTTCGCCGCCACGCTGCGCATGGAGCCCGACGTGCGCGTCAAGTACATCACGCAGGCCTCAGTGCGTCCGCCGACCTTCGTGCTCTTCACCGACCAGCGCGGGCCGCTGCACTTCTCCGCCGAACGCTACCTCATCAACCGCCTGCGGGAGCGCTTCGGTTTCGCCGGCACTCCATTGGTGGTCAAGACGAAAAGCGGCAAGCGCTGAACCGGTCAATGGATGAGCGAGTAGCCGCCGTCCACGCGCACCACGCCGCCGGTCATGTAGGAGGAATCGTCCGAGGCGAGGAACAGCGCCGCGCGCGCCATCTCCCCGGCCGTTGCCAGCCGTCCCAGCGGCACCGTCTTGCCGCCTTCGGCGAGCTGCTCTTCGGTGTAGAACTGGCGCTCGCCGGGCGTGTCGGTCCAGCCGGGTTCGAGTACGTTCACGCGGATGCGGTGCGGCGCCAGCTCCACCGCCCAGGTGAGGGCCATGTGGTTTATTGCCGCCTTGGCGCCGTTGTAGGCGGTCGAGCCCGGATAGGGGCGGAAGGAGTGCACGGAACTCACCACCACCATCGAGCCGCCCTCGCCTTGCTGGATCATCCGCCGCGCGGCCAACTGCGAGCAGTGGAACACACCCCACAGCGACACCGCCCAGGTGCGCTCGACGTCTTCCACGGCCAGATCCACCAGCGGCTTGCGGATGCTCAAGGCCGCGTTCGAGACCAGGATGTCGAGCCGTCCGAACTCCGCCAGCGCGGCTTCGAACATGCGCTCGACTTGCGCGCGGTCGCCCACGTCGGCCTGCAAGGCGACGGCGCGCGATCCCGCCGCGGTGATCTCCTCAACCGCGCTCAGCGCCTCCTCTCCATGGCGCGCGTAATTCACCGCCACGCTCGCGCCCTCCCGTCCCAACGCAATCGCGATGGCGCGTCCGATGCCGCGTGAGGCGCCCGTCACGATCGCCGCTTTGCCTTCCAGTTTCCGCTTCATCCGATACCCGCCTTGCCGATTGTAACCTGCTGCGGCGCGGGATAGACTTGGAAGGCGGAACGGAACGCGCCAGCCCGGCAGGGCCATCATGAAACACTTGAATCGAAGAATGTTTTTGTCGGCCGCCGCCGCGCC
>CAKZVG010000683.1 GCA_937921835.1 uncultured Bryobacteraceae bacterium
AGCGGCGTTCCGCTTTGGAAGGTGACGATGCCGTTCACCTGCCAGCCTCCGAAGAGGGCTTGCACAAAGCCTTTCGCCGCCGGGCCGAAACGGCGGCCGCCGCCGAACGGCAGTTCATACACCACGCTGGTCACGAAGCGGTGCGCAATGTCCTGGCTGGCGAGGGCGCGGCTGGCGGCCACGTCATAGGTGTTCTGGTGCGTCGTCCCGGTGTCGATCAGCTTCGCCCAGGTGTAGGACCCTTCGAATGTCATGCCGCCGGAAAAGCGCCGCCGGAAGGTGTTTTGCCAGGAATGGTAGATGGAGTTCGAGCCGGCGTCGTACAGGGGCACGATGGAGGTGAACTGCGGATACGGCCGCAGCAACTGCGCGCGGCTGATGCGCGGCGACAGATGCACGCCGTTGTTCACGACGCCATAGAAGGGGTTGTCAACCAGCTCGTTGAGCCGCGAGCCGAGCGCCAGGTGGCGCGGGTCGAGCTGGTTGATGTCCATGCCGCTTTCCGTGCTGCGGTGCAGATAGAGCCCGCGGTTGCCCACATAGGCGGTTTCCAGCAGGATTTCGCCCGGCAGTTCCCGCTGAACCGTGAAGTTCCACATGATGTTCCAGGGCGAGGGCGAGTCCTGCAAGAACGCCTGAAGATTGGCGCCCGCCTGCGTCAGCAGGCCGTCGGCCGGCCCCGGCACGTCACGGAAGCCCTCGGGGTAAGGATTGCGGAGGGTGTTGAAGGGAGTGTTGCCGCCGTCGACCGTGGTGACCCACAGGTACTCGACCCGGAAGCCGAACGGTCCGACCGTGCCCTGCGCCGCCTGCCGCGAAGGACCGAAGAAATGGCCGTAGCCGGCGCGCACCACGGTCTTGCTGTCCAACTGGTAGGCCACGCCCAGGCGCGGGGCGAGGTTGTTGAA
Source organism: uncultured Bryobacteraceae bacterium (assembly GCA_937921835.1). Lineage (GTDB taxonomy): Bacteria > Acidobacteriota > Terriglobia > Bryobacterales > Bryobacteraceae > CAKZVG01. The sequence goes on from CAKZVG010000683.1 coordinate 909, forward strand.
GTCCCGGTTGAACTGGTAGCGCGGGTTGCCGTCCACGCCGACAAAGCGGACGCCGCCATACAGCTCCGGGAATCCGGGAACCTTGCCGGAGAGCGGCGAGCGGGCGGCGGGATCAAACCAGTTCATGCGGTTGTAGCGTTCCGTGCGGGGGAAGTCGATGTCGTAGCGCACTCCGAGGTTGAGCGTGAGACGGGAGGTGAGGCGCCAGTCGTCCTGAAGATACCAGGCGTGATAGAAGCTCTGCGAGGCGACGTTCTTCCAGTTGCGGATCAGGGTGTTGCCGGAAGTGCCCGTGCCCAGCAACAGGGAAGCGATGCTGTTGCCGGCGGTGGCGCTGGCGCGCGCCGGGTTCGGTCCCTGCGTGAAGGCCTGGCTGAAGTTGAAGGTGCCGGCCGCGCGGGCTTCCCACACGTTGACGCGGATCATCCGCCCCTCCCAGCCAAACTTCACGGTGTGGGTTCCAGTGGTTTTGGTCAGGTTGCTCAGCGCGGTGTAGGTGTTGAAGCTGCTGTGGCGGTGATCGCCTCCCCCGAGGCTGACGTATCCGCTGGCGCCGAAGCGCGGGAACATCTGCCGGTCGACGACGCCGTCGATGGCCGCGGGCAAACCCAGGCTGGAGGGTTTGAATCCCAGCCCCTGATTGTTATAGTTGAACTCCGATCGGGAAAGGCCCACGCGGGCGGTGAGAATCAGCCTGGGACTGAGCGTGTTCGAGTAATCGATGGCCCCGGAGGGCTGATCCACTCCCTGAATGATGCGCCCCTCGGCGACGGCCAGATCCGCGGGGAACAACTCCGGCGGGGCGTTGATGTTGTCGCGCCAGGAGAATCGCGCCAGCAGGCGCTGCCGTTCGTTGAGGTAATGGTCCAGCCGCACGTCATACTGATTCAGGTCATAGCGTTGGGCGCCCGAGTTGTAGTAATTGTTGGCGTTTGTCACCGCGTTTCCAGCCGTGTTCGGCGGCGGGAAATACTTCATCACGTTTTGCGCCACCGGATCGAACAGGCTGCGCGGGATGACGTTGCCCGGAAACGGGTCGCGCAGGAAACCGCCCGCCGGATTGGCGCGCGTGGTGAAGGGATTGAAGATCTCGATCAACTGCCCGTTGGCGGCGCGGGTGGCGGAAAAATCGCCGTTGCGCTGGAGTGCGGTGGGGACCGTGGTGGTGGTGCTGGCGAAGGATCTCTGCCGGAGTCCTTCATAGCCGGCCAGGAAGAAGGTCCGGTTTTTCACCACCGGCCCGGACGCTTGCGCTCCGAACTGGCTGCGCTTGAAGCTGCCAAGCGCGAGACCGAGGCGGTTATTGAAGAAGTCGTTGGCGTCCAGCCGGGAGTTGCGGAGGAACTCGAAGACGCTGCCGTGAAACTCGTTGGTGCCGGACTTGTACACCACGTTCACGATGCCCCCGTTGCTGCGCCCGAACTCGGCCGGATAACTGGCGCCAAGCACCTTGAACTCCGCCACCGCGTCCACCGGCGGAAAGGTGGAGTTGCCGGAGAAGCCGTTGACCGTGGGATGCGCCGTGCTGACGCCGTCCACCATCACGTCCAACATCGAGTTGCGCGCGCCGTTGATCCCGTAGCTGGTGCCGTAGAACGAGTCCACGCTCCCGGTCACGCCCGGCGTCAGAAACAGCAGCGTGAACACGTTGCGCGAGTTCAAGGGTAGAGACAGGATGCGGCGGTTATCGACGACTTTGCCGAGGGTGGTGTCGCTGGTTTCAAGCAGCGGCGCCGCCGCAATCACCTCGACCGACTGGCTGACGTCGCCGACTTCGAGGGTCAGGTCCACCCTGGCCTGCTGCTGTATGGCCAGCACGATGCCGCGGCGGACAAATGTCTTGAACCCGGCGGCCGTCACCTCCAGCTCGTACTCGCCGCGTTCCAGATTCGGCGCCGCGTAATTTCCTTCGTCGTTGGTTTCCACCTTTACGGAGCGGCTCGTGCCGAGGTTGGTCACGCGAACGGCGGCTTTGGGAATCACCGCCCCGGCGGGATCCGTCACGGTCCCCAGAATCCGGCCGGTGAACGTCTGAGAGAACGCCAGCGGCAAGCTCAGCGCCGCCGCGCCGAGAAATCGCGCAAACCTGGTCATCGCGGAGTCCTCCTGGTTGGATTGGATTAGTACAGACCTCAGCCAAATATACCCAAAGAGACGTTTCAACTCAACGTAACAACCCGTTACGGGAAGGTGACAGTCTACGGCGGCGCCCAGCGCGGCATCCGGGCGCCGCGCGGCGCCCGCCGGGGGCCAGAATCTGCGAGGATACACACATGAACCGAAGAGATTTCCTTGGCACGGGCATGGCGGCCGCCGCCTTCGCGGCGGAGGCGCCGTTTTCCAAGCGCAACGTGGTGCTGTTCGTCGCCGACGACCATTCCCCCGACATGGGCTGCTACGGCAACAGCGTGATCCGCACGCCCAACATGGACCGCCTGGCGAAGGAGGGAACACGCTTCAGCCACGCGTTCTGCACCACCGCCAGTTGCTCGGCCAGCCGCTCGGTGATTCTCACCGGCCTTCAGAACCACGCCAACGGCCACTACGGGCACCAGCACAGCTACCACAAGTTCAGCAGCTTCGACAACATCGTGTCGCTGCCCGTGTACCTGCACCATGCCGGCTACCGCACGGCGCGCTGCGGCAAGTACCATGTGGCGCCGGAGCCGGTCTACCAGTTCAGCACCGTGATCAAGGGAGTGAGCCGCAATCCGGTGCAGATGGCCGACAACTGCCGCGCCTTCATCGAACAAAATTCGGACAAACCGTTTTTTCTCTATTTCTGCACCGACGATCCGCACCGCTCCGGAGACTTCGCCGACGAACTGCCGCACCGGCCCAACCGCTTCGGGAATCCCGCGCCGGGATCGAGGGGCTACCCGGGCGTCACGGAATCGACCTACGATCCCCGGGAAGTCCGGGTGCCGGGATTCCTTCCCGATACGCCGGCCGCGCGCGCCGAACTGGCGCAGTATTACCAGTCGATCTCGCGCATCGACCAGGGCGTCGGCCGCCTGATGCAGATCCTGCGCGAGGCTGGGAAACTCGACGAAACGCTCTTCATCTACATCTCCGACCACGGCATCGCCATGCCGAACGCCAAGACCACCCTGTACGAAGGCGGAATGAACTCGCCCTGCGTGATACGGAATCCCTATGTCGCGGCGCGCGGTGTGGTCAACGACGCCATGATCAGTTGGACGGATCTGGCGCCTACGATTCTGGATTTCGCGGGCGCGCTCGATCGCAAAACCGGAACGGTGAAAAAGGAAATTCTGGACCGGATACCGGCCAACAAGTCGCGCATCGATCCGCAGACCACCCCGAGGGTCCGGCCGGGCGAATTCCACGGCCGCTCGTTTCTCTCGCTGGCCGGCCAGGAGTCGGCGCAGGGCTGGGATGCGGTCTACGCCTCGCACACCTTCCACGAGATTCAGATGTACTATCCCATGCGCGTGGTGCGCGAGCGGCGCTACAAGCTCATCTGGAACATCGCCCATCCGCTGCCCTATCCGTTCGCGAGCGACCTTTGGGCGGCGCCCACCTGGCAGGCCCAGTACCAGCAGGGCCTGGACACGCCTTACGGCCCGCGGACCGTACGGGACTACATGTACCGGCCGAAGTTCGAGCTGTTCGATCTCCAGAACGATCCCTATGAACGCGAGAACCTCGCCGCCGATCCGAAACACGCCGCCCTGCTCCAGGAGTTCAAGGACAAGCTGCGCGCCTTCCAGAAGCGCACCGCCGACCCGTGGATCATGAAGTGGGATTACGAGTAAGTGGTAGGCCGGCAAGTCATGTCGCGGCGCGCGCTTCGGGAACGCCTTGGCCGCCACGCCCGTTTGCTTGCCCGGCCGCCGGCGCCTTCCATCGGACCGTGGCGCGACAGCAAGCGCCACCTCGCGCTTCGCTACGGGCGCAACGGATCGCGCGCTGAGCCGAGCGCCGACAGCAGTCCGGACAGCGCGCTGGCCAGCCGCTCGCCAGTGGCGGGATCAGGCAGCGGCAGCGTGAGCACCGGGCGGTTGGTGCGCGGGTCGTTCCGGACCGATTCCGACAGCCAGCGCTGAAGCGGGCTGACGGATGATCCGGCGGCGGGCGAGGCGAGCGTTTCGAGGAACCTCAGGCCCGCTTCGAGCAGGCCGGCCGCCGCTTGCGCGACCGGCTGCCGCTGCGCGGCGGGAAGTGGGGCGGCGGGCGCCGGCGGCGTTGGCGGCGCGGCCGCCGGTGGGGCGGGAAGCGCCGTCTTGGCCGGCAGCGCGGCGGCCGGAAGAGGCGCCGGCGGTGCGGCGTCAATCACGGGTTTCGGCCGCGCGGGCTGGGACGCGAACACCTCCTTCACCACTTGCAACACGCTCTTGCGTCCAAGCGCGGCGAAGCTGACTTCGGCCGCCGGGGAATCGAAGACGCCGGCGAAGAGCGACTTCTTCAGGCGGATGGTTTCCCAGACCCGCTCCTCGATCGACTCCGAGGTCAGAAAGTGGATCACCTGCACGGGATGACGCTGTCCAAGGCGGTGGACGCGCCCAATGCGCTGCTCCAGGCGCGCCGGGTTCCAGGGCGGCTCGAAGTTGATGACCGCCGAGGCGGCTTGCAGGTTGAGCCCGACGCCGCCCGCGTCGGTGGACAGGAACACGCGGCATTCCGGGTCTTCGCGGAAGCGGCTGATCAACGCGCCGCGCTTGCGCGCCGGGACCGAGCCGTGCAGCGACACGAAGCCGATGCCGAGCTTGGCGAGTTCCTCGCCGGCCAGGTGGGTCATGCGCTCGTACTCGCTGAAGACCACTACCTTGCGGCGCTCCTCGATCACCAGTTCGCGGACGATTTCGCGGAATTCGTCGAGCTTGGGCGAGTGGCGGGTGGATTTGTCGAACAAAAACGTTGAGTCGCACAGCATGCGCATGTTCTGGATGCAGCAGGTGATGCGGCGCAGGTCGATTTCCGAAAGCCAGCCCTGGCGCTCCCACTTGCGCATGATGCCGGCCAGGATGTCACTCTGCTCGTAGTAGGGAGCGGCCTGCTCCCTGGTCAGCGGCACGCGGAAGACCTGGTCGGTGCGGGCGGGCAGTTGCGTGAGGACTTCGGCGCGGGTGCGGCGCAGCAGGATGGGCTCCAGTTGGGCGTGGATGCGGTCCAGGCCGCGGTAGCCGAGCAGGCGCCCCTTTTCGTCCTCGACGCGGTGCTCCTTGAGGAAGCGGAAGGCGGGGCCGAGGCGGCGGCCGTCGACGAACTCCACCACCGAGAACAGTTCCTCGAGTTTGTTTTCAAGCGGCGTGCCGGTGAGCACGAAGGCGTAGCGGCTCTTCAACTGCTTGATGGTGCGCGCGGTGGCGGTGGCCCAGTTGCGGATGCGCTGCGCCTCGTCGAGGATGATCAGGTCCGGCCGCATGCGGTGCATGTGCTCCAGGTCCTTGAGGACCACCTCGTAGCTGGTCAGGTTGAAGAACGCCGGCGCCGCGTAGAGCGCCTTGCGGCGCGGCAGAAGGCCGTCGATGACCTGCGCCGGAAGGCCGGTGAACTTCTCGATTTCGGTCTTCCACTGGTACTTGACCGAGGCGGGCGCGATCACCAGCACGCGCTCGATGCCGCGGCGGCGGCGCAGCAGTTCCGCGGCCGCCAGCGCCTGCACCGTCTTGCCGAGGCCCATGTCGTCGGCCAGCACGACGCGCCCGCGCGCGGCGGCGAACAGCGCGCCGCGTACCTGGTAGGGGAGCAGTCCGGTCTTGAGCACGCCGGCCAGCGGGTCCTTGCCGCGTTTCAGCGCCGCCAGCATCTGGCGCTCCCACTTGAGACCTTCGGCGATTTCGTTTTCGCGGTCCAGGAATTCGAGGACGTCGCTGTAGACCACCGCCTGGTCGTCGAGCGCGCGCAGGCGCTCGATCACTTCTTCAAAGCGCCCGTACGATTCCGGACGCAGCAGCCCGTTGGCGTCGAAGTGCTTGGCGGCGAGCGCCAGCAGCCCTTCCGAGGGCGCGTCGGGCAGGCGCAGGCGCACCTGGATGCGCTCGCCGTATTGCAGCGA
>CAKZVG010000684.1 GCA_937921835.1 uncultured Bryobacteraceae bacterium
TTGCCGAAGGCGCCGGTGGCGTAGCCGGCGGCCTTGAACGTATCGGCGATGGTGGTTTCGTCGAGGTTCATCCGTTCCGCGCCGGTCGAGACGCCGCGCACGCCCGAGCGCGCGTGGTAGCGGCCGGTGAGGAATTCCGCGCGCGTCGGCGCGCAGACGGCGCAGGCAAAAAAGCGCTCGAACAGCGCGCCCTGCCTTGCGATGGAATCGATGTTGGGAGTCGAGAGATTCGTATTGCCGTGGATGCTGAGGTCGCCCCATCCCTGATCGTCGGCGAGAATCACGACCACGTTGGGGCGCCGGGACGCCGCCCGGGCGCCGCCGCCGGCAAGTCCCGACAGCATGGACGCCGCGCCGACTCGCGCCGCGGAAGCAAGCAGGCTGCGGCGGGAAACAGAAGCGTGGGGAAACCCGCGTGTAGGAATTGACGAGTTCATGGGCAAGCTCTCAACCGGCAAGCATATCGCAGACCGCGCATCCGCCGTTCACCCCTCCGCCAGCACCGCGCGCGCCGCGCGGCGCACGTCCTCAACCAGCCGCTCCATCTCGGCTTCGCTGGTGCGGTAGTTGAGCACGCACCCGCGCAGCGCGAAGCGCCCGCGCAGGCTGGCGTTGGAGAGATAACTCGATCCCTGGCGCTGCAACTCGACGAGAATCCGCTCGTTGAGCGCGTCCAGATCGCCCGTGAAGCCCGGCGGGGCGACGCGGAAGCAGAAGATCGACAATTCGACCGGCGCCATCAGTTCCAGATCGGGGCTGGCTTCGATCAGCCGCCCCACATACCTGGCGCAAGCGATATTGCGCGACACCGCCTCGCCCAGCGCGCGGGTTCCAGCGTACTTGAGCAGCAGCCACACGTTCAGCGCCCGGAACGGGCGCGAAAGCTCCGGGCCGTAGTCCCAGAACGCGAAGGCCTCGTCGTCCCGCCATCCCACCGGCCGGGTGTACTCGGCGAAGTGGCTGAAGGCCGCCCGCGCCGCCGCCGGATCGCGGTACAGAACGCAGCCGCACCCCATGGGCAGATAGAGCCACTTGTGGGGATCGAGCGCCACCGAGTCGGCTTCCGCGATAGCGTCGAAGAACGGGCGCGCCTCGGGCGCCAGGGCGGCGAATCCGCCGTAGGCGCCGTCCACGTGCAGCCAGAGGCCATGGCGGCGCGCCACGGCGGCAATCGCGCCCAGCGGATCGAAAGCGCCGGTGCTAACGGCTCCAGCGTTGGCCACCACGCAACACGGCGTGTGGCCGGCGCGAAGGTCCTCGCCGATGGCGCGTTCGAGCGCCGCCACGTCCATGCGGAAGTCCGCGCCCGTAGCCACCCGCCGCACGTTCTCGCGCCCGATTCCGATCAGAGCGGCCGCCTTGCTTACCGAAAAGTGCGCTTCCTCGGAGACGTAGACCCGTAGCCGCTGTCCACCCATGCCATGCTGAAGCGCCTCCGGAGCTTTGACCGTCCGCGCCGCCGCGAGGCCGGCGAAATTCGCCATGGAACCGCCGCTGACGAACAGCCCCTCCGCGGCGGGCGGATAACCGAGGATCTGTTTGATCCAGTTCACGGCGATGCGTTCCACCTCGGTGGGCGCCGGGGCGGAACGCCAGCAGGTGACGTTGGCGTTCAGCACCGCCGCGAGCATTTCGCCGATCACACCCGCGGGCGTGCCGGGCGACTGAACGTAGCCGAAGAAGCGCGGATGGGCGTTCTGCCGACTGTTCGGAAAGATGTCGCGGCGGATGGCGTCGATCAGGGGAGCAAGTTCGGAGCCTTCGCGCGGCAACGGTTCCTCCAGCAGATCGCGCAGCGCCCGGCTGGTGGTGGCCGGCATGATCGGGCGGCCGGGCAGAAGGCGGTAATACTCCGCCATCGCTTCCGCGGCGAGCGCGCACGCGGCGCGGAGTTGCTCCTCGGTCATCGCAAGAGGCCCGGGCATAGAATATGCATGGTAGCGCGCCGTGGCGCCGCGCCGCGCAAGCTAAGATTTGGGCGATGGAACCGCCGTGGCGGACAAAGGCTGCCAGAACCGTGCGCTTGTGGCACAAGAGGCTGCTGACGCCGGCGCTGGGAGCGGACGCTATGCAGTCTCTTCCTGACCGGCGCCTCGCAACCCCAAGCAGCCGGAGCGAAGCGGCCTCCTACTTCTTCTTCGGAACGACCTTCTTCGTGGCGGGTTTCTTGACCGGAGGCGCGGGCGCCGGCCAGCCGGAAATGTCTTCTTTCTTCTCGATCTCGAAGACCAGGTTGAAGGGGTCGCGCGTGAACGCACTCGCCACGCCCTGGAACTCGAGGACCGTGCCTGGCTCGGCGGCGCCCAGATAGAGCGGCTTTTCCATCTTGAGCGTCACTTCCGGCGTCGACTGATCAGCGATGCCCAGAACGATCTCCGTGGGATTCTTGGCCGGCTTGTGGGAGATCACCCAGCCTTTGAATTTCTGCACGTTCATGGCGCCGCCGGGAAGATGCGCGTCCTTGACCGTGTCGTTGAAGTACTGCTCGCCGTTGGGCGCCGCCAACTCCTTCTTGATGCTCATCCAGAGAGCCATCATCGGGTTGGATTCGCGGAACTCTTTTTCTTTTTCTTCCGCAATCTCGACCGCCGTCTTGATGTTGAAGCCCGCCGGAGGCAGCGCCTCGGTCTTGGCCCGCTCCCGCAGTTCGGCCAACCCTTCGGAGCTGCCATGGTGCTGGCTGTAGGCTTTCTGGAGATACGCTTCGAGCTGCTTACGAGTGGCCGGATCGGCCGCGCCGGGTCCGTCATAGGTAGCCGCGCGCGCGATGTGGTACAGCGCCGGGGACTGCTTCTCGATCTTACGCTGCTGGAGCAGGACGGTGCCCAGCCAGCCCGAGGCCGTGCCGTTCTGCGGGTTGATGCTCAGGCTTTTTACCAGCGCCGCTTCGGCCGCTTCGAGGTTCTTACGCTGCCACTCGACCCATCCCAGCGTGGCGTGCGCGGTGCCCTCGATGCTCATGCGCTCCTTCTTCCACGCCTCTTCGGGAACGTTGGCCGCCTTCTTCTCCGGCGCGTAGGCCGCATCGATGTTGGACAGCACCCCCTTGGCCGCCTTCTCGGCGGTGGCCAGCACATCGGCGGGCGCGTTGGCCGGATAGAGACTCGGGGTGAGCAGCGAGATCCAGAACATCGCCCCGATGTTGTTCGGGTCGATCTCGACGATCTCCTTGGCGGTGTCCAGCATCTTCTGGCCCTGGTTGAGTGCCTGGTAGGTGACAAGGAACAACTGGAGCCGCTCCGGCTTGAAGTCCGACGTCGGGTACTTGTCTCTCCAGGTGTTCAACAACTCCAGCCGCTTCTGGGGATTCGTTTCTTTGGTGATCGAAGCGAACAAGTCGTATTCCGCGCGGTCCTTGTAATTCTTCTGCTGCTGCGCAGCCGGCTGCTGTTGCGCCAGGGCCCGTCCCCCGGACGCGAGAAACGCCGCCATTGTAATTCCGGCGAATACCTTTGTTAGTTGAACCAGCACTCTGGCCTCCTGACCCTATTCTACTGTTCGTTCGCGCATGCTCGGGGGCCGCGCCCCACACCCCGGCTGGCCGCGGCACGCTCCGGCTTCCGGACTTGCAATTGCGGAGTATACCGGAAGCACACATTTGCCCGCAAGCCTGCTGCCCGCCGCGACTCTCGGGAGCGGCGGGGGCCGGTTCGCGGGGCGGCAACTCTCTGACGGCCATCCGCGCGACCGGCGCCCGTTGCCGGCGCTTGCGGTGGGTGAGGCGGCGCTGGTCCGGAACCCGCTCCACGGGGAAGCGCGCACGGCTCCTCTGGTCGTAGCCGCGGAGCCCGTGCCCAGGGAGCCCGTCAACCAGCCACCTCCACGCATTCCTGCCGGGAGGCGGAAAGACGCGTGATCCATATCCTGCGAGTGCGCAAATCAGGTTACCGGAGCGGAATGGATGAATCCAGCGGAGATCCTCCACTCTAATGCGAAAACCGGAGCCGGCCGATAGGATTCTCTAAGGACGGCGGCGACGCCAGAGGAGGTGCCGGTTCGTTGAAAGCGATTTTGATTTGTCCGGCTGAAGGGCTGAGCGGCCAGTTGGAAGCGTCGCTCGCGGGAGCTCCGGGAGTGGCGATCATCCGCCGGCTGGACAGTTACCCGGACCCGTCCGATCTCGTCCGCGTGCTCCGCGCCCATGCCCCGGAAGCGGCTTTCGTGGCGGTCTCCGATCCGGAGAAATTCGCCCAGGCGGTCGAGGTGCTGAAGGCCACCATCCCGGGCGTGGTCATCGTCGCCATTCACGACGCGGCCGATCCCGGTGTCCTGGTGGATTTGATTCGCCTGGGGGTGCACGACTTCATTACGCTTCCCGCCGATTCCGGCGCCATCGAGTCCCTGCTGGAACGCGTCCGGGCGCATCTGGCGCGGCGTTCGCCGGAATGGCCCGCCACGGACCGGCTGTACACATTCGTGCCGTCCAAGCCCGGCGTCGGCGCCTCCACGATCGCCCTGAACACGGCCCTCGCGCTGTCCCGGACGCCGGAGCTGAAGACCCTGCTGATCGACTTCGACCTGAACCTCGGCGTGCAGGCGTTCATGCTGAAGATCAACACCGCGCCCTGCGTGCTGGATGCCTGCGAGTGCGCGGCGAAGCTGGATGAGAACCTCTGGCACAACGTCGTGGCGCATGCCGGAAACCTGGACGTGCTCCACGCCGGGGCGGTCGAGCCCGGCCAGCGGATCGAGCCGGCCCAGATCCGCCATCTGCTGGAGTTCCTCCGGCGGAACTACGACGTCATCGTCGCCGACGTCTCGGGCAATATGGAGAAGTACTCGATCGAGCTGATGCAGGAGTCGAAATCGATCTTTCTGGTCTGCACTCCCGAGTTGCCCGCGCTCCACCTGGCCCGCCGCAAGACGCGGCTGCTCGAGGCGCTGGAGTTGCAGGAACGGCTGCACCTGCTGCTGAACCGGGTTCACAGCCGGGCCGCCGTTTCGGCCAGCGACGTCGAGGAGATTGTCGGCCTGCCGGTGTTCGCGTCGTTTCCGAACGACTATGCCGAGGTTCACAAGGCCGTCACCCGGGGCGAAGCCGTCGCCGGAGGGCGCCTGGCGAAGGCGTTCGCCGGCTTCTCCGGAGTGTTGAGCCACAAGAAGCCGCCCGCGGCGCAGCGCAAGCGGTTTATCGAGCATTTCGCGGTTCTGCCTGCCCGTTACGGGTTCCGGGCTTAGGCGGCGGGCGGGCGTTACCCTACGGGTAATGGAGAGATCCCCCGGGGAACTGAAGATCGAGGCCGCGGCCCATCCTGCGCGGGCGCTGCGCTACTTGAGCGGCCTGCTCTACGCCGCCGACCCGGAAGTGAAGTGGCAGGCGGTGCGCGCGCTGGGAAAACTGGCCGCCGAGCCGGGTCTGCTGAGCGACGGCCGCTTGGCGAGTCTGCTTGAGCGCTACTTCTGGGCGCTGAACGACGAATCGGGCGCCGTACCGTACGGCGTCCCGGAAGCGATCGGCGAGGTGCTGGCGGCGCGTCCCTCGCTTCAGCCCAGGTTTCTGGCGCTGCTGTGCTCGCAAGCCCACCAGGAAGACGTGGTCCAATCCGGGCCCGTATTGCAGGGTGTGTTTTGGGCGCTCGGGCGCATCGGCCCGCCTGTGGCGGATTGCGATCCCGCGGCCGTCGAAGCCCTGCGCGCCGCCGCTTGCGGGCCGGATCCCGGGCTGCGCGAAACCGCCGCCCGTGCGCTCGAACGCATTGACTCATCGAGCCTGGCGTAGCGCCGCCCGGCGGCGCCGCCAAGCGGCCGTGACCGCTCAGGTCAGAATGGAAAGCGCCGCTTCTTCTGCTGCTGTGGGGGCGGCGGCGCGAGCGCCTTGTCAATGGCCTCCAGCACCACCGGCGCCATCACCCGGTAGCCGGCGGGATTGGGGTGCAGTCCGTCGTCGGCCAGCGATTCTTGCAGCCGGCCCGATCTGTCCACGGTCTGCGAGAAGTAATCCACATAAACGTAGCCGCGCTGGCGGCAGAAGCCGGCCAGCCAGGCGTTGAGCGAACGGATCGCGTCCGGCGGCCGCGCCGGAGTCCGTTCGTACATCGGGTTCTTGTCCTTGTGGTAGTCGCTCACCGGAAGGATGGAGGCAAACAGGGGCTTGATGCCGTTCTTCTCCGCCAGGTCGGCGATCATCGTGAGGTTGTTCTGAATGGTTGTGAGCGGCACCCCGCGCGCCAGGTCGTTGGTTCCCGCCAGCACCACCACGGCGGCTGGCTTAAGGTCGATCACGTCGGCCTTCATGCGGCCAAGCATTTCGCCGGTGATCTGGCCGCTGATGCCGCGGTTGACGAAATCGCGCTCGGGGAAGTACTCCTTCAGCCGCCAGGCGTCGGTGATCGAGTCGCCCAGGAAAACCACGCGCGGGCGTCCGGGAGCCGGCGCCGCGAGCTTGGCGTTGTCCTCGGCGTAGCGCCGGAGATTGTCGCGGTCCGCCCCGCGCACCTGTGTCTCACGCTGTTCGAGCAGCGCGCGGAAATGGGACTCCACGCGGAAGGAAGCGTCGCGCAACTCCGC
>CAKZVG010000685.1 GCA_937921835.1 uncultured Bryobacteraceae bacterium
CCAGCAACAGGTCCGCCACCGCGTTGACCGGGTTATTGCGACCTTCCGCGCCGAGACCCGTGATCTCGCCGTTGAACGTGTAGGAACCGGCGCGGTCGCCGGAACTGATGTACCAGAACTGATTCTGGTAAAGCTGGGCGCCGAATTTCATGCTGTGGCGGCCGCGCAGCCAGCTTATTCCTTCACTGATCCCGGCCGGCTGGCGCACCCAATCCTGAATGTCGCTGTCGCCGAACGAATCCAGCCCCGAGATGGTGATCACGGGCATTCCGAGGCCTACCCGCCGGGCAATGCCCAATTCCCGCGTCACGTCGAAATCCTTGTGCCACGGGACCAGACGCCGCGGGTCCCGCTGTCCGTCGAGCAGCAGTTCGCTGGTCATGCGCGGGCTCAGGACCCGGGTATAGCCGAGCGTGCTGCGCAGCATGGCGCGGTTCAAAGGGCCCAGTACGGTGTTCAAAGGATTCAGGAAGTCGCGCCCCTGATCGCGCGGGCCCTCCTTGATCAGGGAAAACGTGAGGAACAGCCGGTCGTGGCTGGAAGCGTTCCAGTCCCAGCGCGAGATGACGTAGTTGCCGGGGTAGGTATAGGAGGTGGCGCGCACCCAGTTGTTGGTGTGGATGCCGTAGCGGGCGCTGTAGTTGCCGGGCGTGTTCGGATCCGGGAACAGGCTCATCAGTTTGGCCGCCGCGGGATCGATGCGGCTGGCGGGGATGAGGTTGCCTGGGAATGGCGCCTCCCCCAGCGGATCGTTGGCGATGGCCGGACAGGCGCTGAAGTCGCCGCTTCGCATGGCAGGCTCGGGAATGCTCTTGGTGCGGGTGACCGGTTGGGCGTCCCGCCAGCCTTCGTAGCTCACAAAGAAGAGCATCCGGTCCCGCAGGGGCGGGACTGGGCCGCCCAGCGTGCCGCCGAACTCGTGCCGGTTGCGGGTGGGCGGCTTCAGGCCGCGGGCGTTGTTCGCCCAGCTATTGGCATTGAACGCTGAATTCCGGTGGTATTCAAACAAAGACCCCTTGAACTTCTGGGTGCCGGACCGGATCTGAAAGGAGACGATGCCGCCCGCCGTGCGTCCGAATTCGGCCGAGTAGGTGTGGGCGTAGAGCTTGAACTCCGAGATGGCCTCGATCGACCCGATCCGCTCCCCGATGCCGGCGATGTGGGTGGTGGTGGCGCCGTCCACGAAAAAGTTGTTGCCGCGCGGCCGCCCGCCGTTGATGCTCACGTTGTTCGAGTAGTTGCCGTCGCTCGGATCGTCGCTCGCCGACGACAGCCCGGCGGAAAGATCCAGCAGCGAATCGGGCGTGCGGCCGTTGACCGGCATGTTCTGGATCTCTTCGTAAGTGTAGGTGTCACTGATCTCGGCGTTCTCCTGCTGGAGAAGAGTGGGCGCCGCCCGCACCTCGACGGTCTCGGTGACCGCGCCCAGCTCCAGGCTTAGATCCACCCGCAACTCCTGGCCCACCTGAAGTGTGAGGCCTTCGAGACGGCGCACTTTAAAACCGTCGGCGCGCGCCTCCAAACGGTACGTTCCCGGCAACAGGGATCGCACTACGTAAACTCCGGACTCGTTGGTCGCGGTCTGCGTCACCACGCCGGTCCCGGTATTGGTGAGCACCACCGCGACGCCGGGTACGGCGGCTCCGGTGGCGTCGGTGGCGATGCCGGTGATGGCGCCAGCGGCGGACTGCGCCGCCAGCGGACGGGCGGCGGCCAAACCCGCAGTCACGGCGGCCAGGTGGCCGGGGGGGGGGGAACATGATGCAAACCTCCTCATCCGGACTTTGCTGCGCCCGACCCTAAACTATAACACCAGGTTTTTCCAATTGCAAAATAAATATGTGTATTGGAATTTCAAACGGCCGCGGGCGCGCAGGCCATGCCCGTCCGCGCCGGGTCCCGAGCGCAGCCGCGCCCTTCCTCACCGGAAGCGGAACCAGGTTCGCTCGACGCGGTTCTCCCGGTTCACCAGCGCCGCGGCGACAAAGCGCGGCTCCGCCGGCGGGCCGAAGCGCAGGTCCATGGCTTCGATGAGCAGGGCGCCGTCGGGCTCGTCCACCGGCACCGCCCGCCAGTATGGATACTGCGAGAAGCGCAGGAACTCGCCGAACACGGCGGTGGCGCGCGCGGCCTCGATGGCGGGCCCCGGCTCGGCCTTATAGTACACCCGCCCCTGGCCGGGATCGAACTCCGCCAGCAGGTTGAGGTCATAGCGCACGTAGAAGGCGCCTCCCTCGGCCAGCCCCACCCAGCGGAACGGGTTGGCGAAGTCCGGAAACGCGGCCACCCGCAGCGGCGCCCGCCCCTGATGCAAGCGCGCATCGAGCACCGCCAGGGCGCGTTCGTGCAGCGCGTAACGGAACGCGGGATACAGCAGCAGAAACAGCAGCGCGAAGACCGCCATCCCCCGGCCCGGTTCAGCACGGGCGCCGATTTCGGCGTTGACCAGCCGCGACAGCATTGGCCATAAGAGCGCCACCAGTAGCACCGCCCAGACCCACAGGTCGGCCACGTTGACAAGGCTGCCCTGATGCCACTCATCGGAAAACGGTTGCCACAGCCGGACGCCGTAGGTATTCAGCCAGTCCAGCGGGGGGTGCGTGGCCGCCCCACACAGCGCAACCAGATAGGAGCGCTTCCAGTCGAACCTGCCGCGGATGCAGAAGCGGACCAGCAGCAGCGGGAGAACCGCCACCACGGGCACGAAGGCGAAGGCGTGGGTGAAATCCCGGTGGTAGCTCAGGTATGCGGCCGGACCGGAGAGCAGCGAAACGGCGTCAATGTCGGCCGCATTGGCCGCCAGCACCAGGAGCCATCCGGCGTGCGGCGCCACGCGGTTCAGTCCCGCGCGGCTGAGCGCAATGCCCGTGAGGGTGTGAGTCAGATTGTCCATCCGCTTACTGAGAGGGGGCCGCCGGCC
>CAKZVG010000686.1 GCA_937921835.1 uncultured Bryobacteraceae bacterium
TCCTTGGCCTGCTTGCCCCACTTCCAGAGGTTCTTGCGGAAGTTCAGGTCGCAGGAGACTGTGAGGCCTTTGGCGCGCGCGCGCTGAACAGCTTCGAGAGCCAGTCCGGCCGCGCCTTCGCTGATGGCGGGCGTGATGCCGGTGACATGGAACCAGCCCGCGCCGTCGAAGGCGGCATCCCAGTCGATGGCGCCGGGACGCGCCAGGGCGATCGCGCTGTGCTCGCGGTCGTAGACCACCTTGGAGGGGCGCTGGTTGGCGCCCGGTTCGACGAAATAGATGCCGAAACGCCCCTGGGCGCGGACGATGAAGGACGGGTCGACGCCGAAGCGGCGCATCTCGCCGATAAAGGCGTCCGCGATGGGGTTGGCGGGCGGCAGCACGGTGACGTAGCGCGCCGGGAGGCCGTAGCCGGCCACGGCGACGGCGACGTTGGCCTCGCCGCCCCCGAACGTGGCCACGAATTGCGGCGATTGCAGAAAGCGCTCAAAGCCCGGGGGCGCCAGGCGCAGCATGATCTCTCCGAAGGTAACGATGGGTTTTGCGTTCATGTAGGTAGGTCAGGCTTTTCCCAGCTTCTTCATGCGTTCGAGGCTTCTGGCGATGCCTTCCAGATCCGGGTAGGCGCCGCTTTCCTCCTCGATGATGTACCACTCCACGCCGCCGCGCCGCTCGAGTTCGTTGAAGACTTCGTTCCAGCGGACTTCGCCCTCGCCCACCAGGGCGGCTTTGTTGGTGGGGTGGTAGTCCTTGACGTGCACGGTGACGAAGCGCTTCGGGTAGGCGCGGATTACGGTGAGAGGATCCATGCCGGCGCGCCGGGCGTGGCCAATGTCCAGTTGCGCGATGACGTCGACCGGGGTATTGTTCAGGAACTCGTAGAGCGGGATCTTGCCCTCCAGGCGCTCGAACTCGACGGTGTGATTGTGCAGGCCGGCGCGCATCTGCTCGGCGCGCAGCTTGACCGCCAGTTCGGTGAAGATCTCGGCCGTGCCGTGCCAGGCCTTGATTGTTTCCCGGTAGACCGGAGGCAATCCGGGAACGATCAGATAGCGGTTTCCGATGATCTTGTTGAACTCGATGGTCTTCGGCAGGTTTTCTTCAAGCAGCGTTTCGATGCCGGTATGCGTGCCCGCGGCCTTAAGCCCGTTGTCGTCAAGCAGCTTGCGGATCGTCCTGGCGTCGTGACCGTAGTAGCCGGCGAACTCGACGCCTTTGTAGCCCAGCTTCGCGATGCGGGCCAGTGTGCCGGCCAGGTCCGCTTCGGCTGCCTTGCGGACCGAGTAGAGCTGCACCGCCACCGGAATCCTGGGCCGCGCGGCGAGTGAGGGCACGGCGGCGGCAACGGCGGCGCACCCGAAGGCGCGTCTGGTCACCAGCATGTTTCCTCCCGAAAACCGCAGTATAGCGCGCGCAGGTGGCGCGCCAACAGGGCGGCCCCGCCCGGGTGCTACCCGCGGCTGGAGTATTTGTTGAGCAGTGAGAGCAGCCGCTTGGCGGCGGCCGGAGGGGCCACGTCCTTGAGGACGATGTCGCGGTTTTCGTAGTCCTTTCCATAGAGCGCCCTCACGGCGGAGGCGTCGCGGCGCAGCGTGGCGCCGCGCAGTGAGATGCCCGCGAAGACGCCGCGCGAGCGTGACCAGGTGAGGATCTCGGCGCTCATGTAGGCGTCGGTTTCCGCTGAGGCCGTGCGCCCCACCGGACCGGCCGCCACCGAGGCGTCGCCGCCAATCGTAAAGCGGCTCGACAGCAGCCTTTGGGCGCCGCGCTCGTTCATCACCAGCATGATCACGTCGGTCTCGGAACCGCCCGCCTGGAGGCCGAAACTGCCGCCCTCGATGCGCACCGCGCCGGGCGCCGACCAGCCCACCTTGCCCGCCTTCCGGCAGGAGATGAATCCGCGGCCGTACTTGGCGCCGAAAATGAACGCGCCCCGTTTGAGGCCGGGCACGATGACGGCGCAATGGGCCCGGTCGAGCAGGTCCTGCGGGATGGAGCGGTCGGCGATGTCCATGACCTCGGAAAACACGGTGGCGGCCGCCTCCAGCCGCTGGGCGTGTTCGGACTGGGCGGCTGCCAAGCCACCGCTCAGGCAGAGCAAGGCGATCAGGCGCGAATGCATGCAATTCCTCCGAATTAGGGTCTTTCTTCGATTGTAGCGCGGGCGGCCGGGCGGAACTCCACCGCGAAACCGGCGCGCGGGCGGGAACATCCCCTAACCGGAGGCATCCGGCGGCGCCCGGGCGTGACGGCAGAGCGGTTTGCCGGTCCCGCCGGGCGCGTGTTATTAGTAGCATAGCGAAGCTGGCCAGAGAGATCATGCCCGAACCGAGCGAACCCGAGATCCTTTCCGAGCCTGCCGCGGGAGTCTCCGCCGCCCGCCCCCGTGCCTGGTCGGGGGCTGCGCTGGTGCTCCACTGGTTGCGCGACCTGGCGCTTTCGGTGGTTCTGGCGGCGGTGGTGATCCTGTTCCTCTACCAGCCGGTCAAGGTGGAAGGCACCAGCATGATGCCGGCGCTGGTCGACCAGGAGCGGATCTTCATCAACAAGTTCGTCTACCGGCTTGGCATCGGCTCCATCGAACGCGGCGACATGGTGGTGTTCTGGTTCCCGGCGGATCCGTCGAAATCGTACATCAAGCGGGTGATCGGACTGCCCGGCGACAGCGTGGAACTGGACCGGGGAACGGTGGTCCTCAACGGCCGCCGCCTTCAGGAGGACTACGTTCCGGAAGCGTACCGCGACCACCAGTCTTATCCCCGGACGACCGTTCCCGCCGATCATTACTACGTCCTGGGGGACCATCGGAACTCTTCCAACGACAGCCGGATCTGGGGTCCCGTCCACCGCCGGCACATTTACGGAAAAGCCGTGTTCGTCTACTGGCCGCTTGCGAAGATGGGGCTGCTCCGGTAAGCTTCAACGCCGCCGGAGCAGCCACCACAGCACCGAGAGCAGCAGGCTCAGGAGCAGGCTGGTCGTCAGCGGGAAGTAGAACACCGAGTTCCTGCCGCGGATCACGATGTCGCCCGGCAGCCGGCCGAGCCGGAACGGACGCCGGCGGTTTCGGGGGAATGAGGAGACGCTGCATGGACCGACCGCTCGCCCTCGTCGTCGACAAGGATCCCGCCCTCCGCGCAACGTTACGCGACGCGTT
>CAKZVG010000687.1 GCA_937921835.1 uncultured Bryobacteraceae bacterium
CGGTCCGGAGCGTAGAGGGGCCGGCCGGGTCCCGCCAGCGCCATCTCGTTGGCGGTCCTCCCGAACGTGAAAGGGAAGACGCCCGGAACCGGACGGCCCGACTGAGTTGCGTAAAGGGTCGCCGCGGCGCGATTCACCTCCTCGAAGACTCCGAAGAGGCTGTACCGGATCCCCAACTCCAGATGGAGATCGGGGTGCAGTTGTCTGCTCGCGTTCAGGAAATACTCCTGCTGCGTCGACCGGTAGCCTCGCATCGTCGTCGTGGGGCCGCCGTTGGAGCCGAACAAGGTCGCCGATGCCGTTGCGGCCACCGCCTGCGCCTGGCCGGCAGAGGTTCCCAGCAGTCCCGCCGGTCCAACCAGTCCGTTGAACTGATAGACCGGCGTGCCCCAGAAGGAAAGCCGCATGTTGAGAATCTGGCGCCGGATGTCCAGTCCGCTGCGCAGCACCCAGCGGCCGGCATGGACGCTATGAAGCAGAGCCGCCTGCGGAGAGGTCTGGAAATCGTCGAACACCCCTGGCCGGAGAATGACGGGATTTATTGCCAGGCCGGCGATATTGATCCGCACCCCGAAGTCGGGCGAGACGCCGAGAGCGGTCAGGCGGGAATCGAGCCCCTCCGCCATTCCATTGCGGCGGGCGGAACGATGCAAGCCGCCGCGGATTTCCAGCACTTGGCGCGCGGAAACGGCCCAGGTGCCCTGCGCCATCGCCGACTGCCAGCGCGTGCGGTGGCGCATCTCGTCGAGGCGCAGACCCGTCTCTCCGGCGCGGAGCTGATTGGGATTCGCAAACGAGTAGCGGGCCGAAAGCACCATGCTCCTCAAGCGATGATCCGTGCGGACGGTGACCGCGTCCTGACCAATGTTTCTGGGTAGGGCGCCGCTCACCAGGACGGTCCCGGCCTCTCCGTTGGCCGGATTGCCATCAAACAGCGCCGGAGCAAAGCCTGTGGAGACGGCCGCGGCCCGGTCCGCGCCGCTCAACGCCCGCGTTTCACCTACCGTTCCAAGGCGGCCGCTGAAGGCGCCCCGCTCAATCAGATAAGTCCGGAAGAACCGTCCCAGGTCACCCGGCATGACGCCGATCAGGGCCTCGTTCGGCAGCGTTACGGTGGCGGTTTGCTGAAGGCGCTGCCGGAAGCCCTCGTAGTTGACGAAGAAGTGATGGCCGTTGCGGCGCAGCGGTCCGCCCAGACTGGCTCCGAAGAGGTTCTGCCGAAACGGCGGGACCACCGACCGGCCCAAAGCGTCGAAGAAAGGCCCGTAGTTGAAGAAGTCCCTGGCATCCAGCACGTTATTACGGAAATACTCGTACAACGACCCGCTCAACCGGTTGCCGCCGGATTTCGTGATCAGGTTGATCTGGCCGCCGGACCCGCGTCCGAAAGTGGCGTCGGCGTTGGTTGAGATGGCGCGGAATTCCTGCAAGGACTCGGCGGGTACGAGCATCGGCGCGGCGTCTCCCAGCCCGGCCGCGCCTCCGCTGGCAGCCGGACCGTGAGACAGGCGCTCATCGTTCAGCCCCACGCCGTCGAGCACGTAATTGTTCAACGACGGCCGGGCGCCGCTGAACGAGAAATTGTTCAGGCTGGACGACGCCGCGCCCGCGGCCCCGGGTACGAGCAGCATCAGCTTCTGGAAGTTTTTGCCGTTCAGCGGCAGTTCGTCGATGCGCCGGGCCTGGACCACCATGGACAGCTTCGCGGAGCGAAGCTGAATGAGCGCGGCGTCCGCAGTCACGTTGACCTCCTCGCGGCGTGGTCCCAGGGGCAGTTCGAGGTCGAGCACGGCCGATTGGTTCACCGATAGAACCAACTGCTCGCGCGTCACGGCCGCGAAGCCCTCTTTCCAGGCCGACAACGAATACTCACCAGGGCTGAGACGCAGGAAGATATAGTTGCCCTGCGAATCGGTGACCGATGTCAGGTCGCCAGCCGCGCTGCCGCGAAGAGTCAGGCGGACCCCGCCCACGGCGGCGCCGCTTGGATCCGTCACCCGTCCCGCAAGAGAGGCGTGGATGCTGGTCTGGCTCCACACCACATTTGCGCTCGCCAGTATCAGGGCGGCCGCGAGCGCCAAGCACGAGAGCATCTGTGTCATTGGTCTGTGGTCCTCCGGAAAACCATGAAGTATTGCCGGGAAAGAAAGTCGAACGTTTCCGACAACCGGTAACCCGCTTCCGCGAATTCGCCCGTAACGGTGCTTTCCCAGAGCCGAGCGCGCTCCAGCAACCCCAGCGGGAAGCCGCTTTTGCGGCGGTCGATCACCACGATGCGCCCGCCGGGCCGCAACGCCCGGTCCAGTTTCGGATAGTAGGCGCGGCGCCGCGGCAGATTGTGTAGCGCGTCGCAGAGAAAAACCGTGTCCACCGAGGCGGGCGGCAGGCGCGGATCGTCCGGCGCCGCCACCACCGTCTGGACATTGGCCGGGGATCGGGCCGCGAGGATCCGCAGCAGCCGTTCGTCGGTGTCGACCGCGTAAACGAGGCTGACCCGCGCCGCGATGCGGCGGGCGAAATACCCACTCCCAGCGCCGATGTCGGCCACCACCTCCTCCGGCCGGAAGCGCAACGCCTCGACCACCCGGCCGGGCTGCTGCCACGCTTCGCGGGC
>CAKZVG010000688.1 GCA_937921835.1 uncultured Bryobacteraceae bacterium
CGAAATCAACCTCAGCCTGGAAGTCGGCGCGGTGGCCGAGACGGTGGAAGTTACCGCCGAGGCGCCGCTGCTTGAGACCACGAACGCCAGCGGCGGCCGGGTTCTGGACCAGCAGCAGTTGATCAACCTGCCCTTCTCGGACCTGAACCCGTTCGCGCTGTCGGCGCTGGCGCCGGGCATGCAGTGGACGGGCCAGCCCGAGTACCGCCGCCCGTTTGACAACGCCGGCACGTCGGCGTTCAACACCATGGGCGGAGTCGGCCAGAACGAGTACACCATCGACGGCATGACCGTGACGGGCAGCGGCCGGCGCGTTGCCTTCGTGCCGCCGGCCGATTCGATCACCGAGTTCAAGCTCGAGACCGCCAACTTCGACGCCAGCCAGGGCTTCACCTCGGGCGCGGCGATCAACGTCAGTTCCAAGTCCGGCACCAACGAGCTGCACGGCTCGGTTTTCAACCAGCACTGGCAGCAGCGCTGGAACGCGACGCCGTTCTTTACGCGGGAATCCTTCGACGCGGGCGTGCGGAGCGGGACGATCGACCCGAAGACCCGGCAGAAGCAGGCCACCGGCCGCTCCAACAACTACGGCCTGTCGGCCGCCGGTCCGGTGTGGATTCCCAAGATCTTCAATGGCAAGGACAAGGTCTTCTGGGCGTTCACCTGGAACGGCATCCGCCAGTCCAAGGCCGAAACCACGAGTTCCACCGACCGCACGGTGCCGACCGAGGCGATGAAGCAGGGCGACTTTTCCTACTTCGTATCGGGTGCGGTGCCGAATGGCGCCAACCGCTTCACCATCTACGATCCGCGTTCGGCGCGCTTGCAGGGCAACACGGTCGTCAGGACGCCTTTCCCCGGCAACCGGGGCGTTCCGGTTCTCAATCCCACTTACAGCTTCTATTCGAAGCTCTATCCCACGCCGAATAACATCCCGGGTAAGGTTTCGGCGGAACTGACGCGCAACTACTTCGCGGCGGCGATGCCCAAGGACGAGAAGTTCAACTCTGTCGTCAACCGCTACGACTGGGTCATGACCCAGAACCACCGCATCAACGTCCGCTGGCAGTGGAACGACCGTTTGGCGGACGAGTACGACTGGACCTATGAGACCCAGCGCGGGCTTCACTCGAACGGCTTGACGCGCATCAACAAGGGCGGCAACATCGGCTATCTCTGGACGCTCAACGCCTCCAACATCCTGGACGCCAACTTCGGCATTTCGCGCTGGGAAGAGGGGAGCCGCAACCAGACCCGCACCAAATTCAAGGCGGCCGACGTCGGGCTGCCGGCTTACATCGACCAGCGCGCGCGAGCTTACACCCAGTTGCCGCGCATCGATTTTGACACCATCGAGGACATCGGCTCCGGCTATCCCGTCATAGGCACCAAGCTCAACAACATCGAACTGCGGGCGTCGATGACCACGATCCGCGGCGACCATTCCTTCCGCTACGGCATCCAGGAACGCCGCCACCAGTTCGCCGGCAGCGGCCCGAACAGCAGCACCGGCTTCTTCCAGTTCCGCAATAACTGGACCCGGGCTTCGAACGTGGACAATCTGGCCGCGCAGCACGTTCACGAGTGGGCCGCCTTCATGATGGGCCTTCCCACCGGAGCCTCCATCGACACCAACGACGACTTTTACTTCAGCACGCCGCGCCGGGCCCTGTACGTGCAGGACGACTGGCGCGTGAGCAGCCGGCTGCGGCTTTCGCTCGGACTGCGCTACGAGCGCGAGGACGGCACCACCGAACGCTTCAACCGCGGCATCTCCTGGGTCTTCCTCGATCAGCCCAGTCCCATCTCGGAACTGGTGCAGCGCGCCTACGCCGCATCGCCCATTCCGGAGCTGCCCGCCAGCCAGTTCAAGGCCAATGGCATCTCGACGTATCTCGGGCAGAACGGCTACAACTCCGCCACCGCCGGCAACAATCTGTTCCTTCCCAAGGTGGGAGTTGTCTTCAGCCTGAACAACAAGACCGTGATCCGGGGCGGCTGGGGCATGTACGCCGATACGCTCAACGTCTCCAACGACCGGCCTTACACCAACGGCTACAACCAGTCCACCAGCACGCCCATCAGCAACGATAGCGGCCTGACCTTCTGCTGCGGGGTGGGAGCGATCGCCAGCCTGGCGCAAGGGCGGACGCCCATGAACGATCCGTTCCCGGTGCGCCCGGCGAGCAACAACACCCGCTTCGACGATCCCTTCGGCAACGCCCTGGGCGGCATCGCCCTTTATGGTGGCGACTTCAACGCGCGCGAGTGGGACTACAAGCCCGCGCTTCAACACCGCTGGAGAATCGGATTCCAGCGGGAACTCGCCCGCAACCTCATGGTCGATCTCTCCTACAACGGCGCCCATTCCTACATCCCGGTGCAGCGCCGCCTGAACTACCTCGACGAGCGGTACTGGACCAAGGGGATGGCGCGCGACCAGGCCAACGACAACTTCCTGAACGCCAACGTTCCCAATCCGTTCAACATCCGCAACCTGGCCGCCATCCAGCAGTCCGACCCAACGCTCTACCGCTACATGAGCGGCACGGGTTTCTTCACCGGCAACAATATCTCGCGCAACCGCCTGCTGCGCGGCTACTCGCAGTACAACAACCTGCGCGGTTACCGCCTTGCCGGCCAGGAGGCGCGCGTGGGGCGCACCGAGTACCGCGACATGCAGTTGCTGGTCGACCGCCGCTTCTCGCAGGGTCTCCAGACCACTTTCATGTACACCTGGGCCAAGTCGCGGACTTCGGACTGGTACGCCAACGAGTTTGACCTGCTGCCGAGCGAGCGGGTCAACAACAGCGTCATGCCGCACCGGCTGGCCTGGACGGCGGTGTATGAAACGCCCTTCGGCAAGGGCCGCAAGTACCTCAGCAGCGGCCCGCTGGCCTGGACCGTCGGCAACTGGAACGTCTCCTGGGTGTACCAATGGCAGACCGGTCCCGCGCCCGACTGGGGCAACCGCTTCTTCTATGGCGACATCAACCAGCTCAATTCGCTCTTCCGGCACGACGAAGTGCGCAAGAACGACTACCTGGCCTGGTTCGACTCCGGGCTTGCCTGGCGCGGCACGGCAGCGCCTCCCGCCGGTTTCAGCGGCTTCGAGGGACGCGCCGCGGCGCAGCCCGGCTCCTACCATGTGCGCGTGTTTCCCAGCCGGCTCGACTACCTGCGTTCGGACGGAATCAACAATCTCGATGTCAAGATCGAGCGCATTTTCCCGATCGTCCCCGAGCGCGGGGCGCGGGCGCGTTTCTCGGTGGACCTGCTGAACGCCATCAACCACACCAACTTCGGCGGGCCCAGCACCGATCCGACCAACGCCAACTTCGGCCGCGTGACCTCGCAGCGCGGCCTTTCGCGCGTGATTCAGTTCACCCTGCGCGTCGACTTCTGACGGCGGGCCGGCATTGTCAACGGCGAAGCCGCCCCGGGAACTCCCCCGCGGGCGGCTTTTCTCTTATGCGCCTGCAACCCGCGGGTAGACTTTGCGGATGGCGGCCACGATGAAATCGGTGTCGCGCCGGGTGTACTTGGGGTTGATGTTGATCCCGCCGAAGCGGGCCAGAATATCGAGCGTTCGCGGGCAGGACTTGGCGCCATACTGAATCGACCTGCCGCGCGGCGAGTTCCAGGTGGGCCACGCCGGGTGCGGCGTCTGCTTTTTCTCGATATAGGACTCCACCGGAAGCACCACCGAGCCGCCCGGACCGCGGCAAGGAATCTTCTCGGCCCTGATGCCGTCGATATAGCGCTTGCATTTCTCCTGGCTGTCGAAGCCCAGAAAAACCGCCACCCCGGTCTCGCCGTCCGGGTCCGGAAGCAGGCGGAAACGGATCCCGGGCAGATCGCGAACGCCTTCATAGACCCGTTGGGCGTTGCGCCGGGACGCCTCAATGATGTTGTCCAGCTTGCGGAGCTGCGCCAGCATCACGCCGCCGGTGAACTCGCTCATCCGGAAGTTGCTGCCGCCGAAGCGGTCCAGGGACGGCTTGCCCAACAGCTCCTCGTGCGCTGCGCGCAGCGAGCCGACGTCGTGAAAGCGGACGGCGCGCTCGAACAGCAACGGGTCGTTGGTCACCAGCGAGCCGCCCTCGCCCGCCGAGATGGTCTTGTTGACCTGGTGGCTGTAGATTCCGATGTCGCCGATGGAACCGAGGGGACGGCCTTTATAGCTGCCGCCCACCGCCTGGGCGCAGTCCTCCAGCACTTTCAGCCCGCGCTTGCGCGCCACGGCTAGGATGCGGTCCATGTCGGCCGGATTGCCTTGCAGATGCACCGCCATAATGACCTTGGTGGCGGGCGTGATCAGCGCCTCGATGCGCGCCGGGTCAATGTTGAAGGACTCGTCGATTTCGCAGAAGACCGGCAGCGCGCCGGCGCGAATGACGCTGGTGGCGCTGGAATGCCAGGTCCAGGCGGGGAGGATGACCTCGTCGCCGGGTCCGACGCCGAGCGCCGTCACCGCCGCCTCCAGCGCGCTGGTGCCCGAGTTTACCGCCAGTGCGTACCTGGTCTGCATGCGGGCGGCGAACTCGCGCTCGAACGTCAGCACCTTGACGGGCCGCTCGTGGCGGGGGCCGTACCAGCGGAACGGAAGTTTACGGTCGAGCACTTCGAGAAGCTGCTCGCGTTCTTTTTCGTCGCGACCACGAGCGCGTTCTTCGGTCGACTGGTTGCCCTGACGGTCGCGTCCCCGGACCTGTCCTCGGAGGCGGAAACCCTTCGTCGGTCGGCCGCGCATC
>CAKZVG010000689.1 GCA_937921835.1 uncultured Bryobacteraceae bacterium
TTGGTGGAGAAGCGTTCGTCGATCTTGCTGCGCAGGTGCCGGATGTAGACGTCCACGATGTTGGTGAGGCCGTCGTACTCCATGTCCCAGACGTGCTCGACAATCATGGTGCGGCTGAGCGGGCGGCCGCGGTTCCGCATCATGTATTCGAGGATGCTGAACTCCTTGGGAGCCAGTTCGATCGGCTCGCCCGCGCGGCTGACCCGGCGGCGGACGCAATCCATGCAAAGCTCGCCCACCTGGAGTTTTTCCTGTCCCGGCTGGCCGCGCCGCAACAGCGCCCGCACCCGCGCCAGCAGCTCCACGAACGCGAACGGTTTGACCAGGTAGTCGTCGGCGCCCAGTTCCAGCCCCTTGACGCGGTCGTCGACGGCGCCGCGCGCGCTGAGGATCAGCACCGGCGGGCTGGCCTTGCGGTTGCGGATTTTGACCAGCACGTCGAGGCCGTCCATATCCGGAAGCATGAGGTCGAGAATGATCAGGTCGTAATCGGCGGAATGAATCAATTCGACCGCGTCGGCGCCGCGAGCCGCCAGGTCAACCGCGTATCCGGCGCTCTCCAGACCGCGGCCCAGGAAGTCCGCGATCCGCGTCTCGTCTTCCACTACCAGGATGCGCATATCGGCAATCTCTCATCCCCGCCGCCGGAGGATCACGAACCGCCCGGCCCGGGCGCGGCCATGCGCGGGTTGCACACCGGCCAGGGCGCGAAACTCAGAATGCGGTCCCGCCGCTCCACCCACAACAGGACCGGCTCCCCCTGGGCGAACTCGATGGTGTAAATTACCCCGCCGGAGCAGGTTCGGGTGGAGCCGATCCGGGCGGCGGAGGGATCGCCGTGACCGGATTCCGGCCCCCAGTCCTCCATGAAGCGATCGAAGTTGTAGTCCCGGCAGGGCTGCTCCGGGGTGCATCCCCAGAGCTGGTAGGCGGAGCGGTATTGCTGCTTGCGCAGCAGTTCCAGGAACAGCTTCGCCTGTTGCGTTTCGCGGTGATTCCGGAACGAAAAATAAAGCGCCAGCGCGAGGATCGCCGCCGCGGCCGCGCCGAGCGCGATCCACTTCACGATCCGCTCCCGGCGTTCTTCGCCGGCCCCGTACTGGTCGAGGTAACCGCCCATGCGCGGCTCTCCGTGGCGCTTATTTGGCCGGGTGCGCCTGATCGTAGGCGGCGGTGGCCTCGCCCGTCAGGTCCAGGGCCGGTTTGAAAAAGACCGTATTCGAACTCTCGACAACCACGTCCAGGCCCTTGGCTTCCGCCAGCTTCCTCACGACTTCCTGCATTCTCTGGCCGCTGCGCGTCAGGATTTCGTTTCGCTCCTCGTCGACATCGTGCTGGAGGTCTTCGCTCAACCGCTGGAGTTCGCGCTGCCGGCGCTGGCCCTGGGCGATCAGATCCTGCTCGGCCTGCTGGGTGAGTTTGCCTTGCAGCGTCTGGAGTTGCTGCTGGATGCCTTGGATCTCCTTTTGCAGTTTTTCCATCTCGTCCTGGCGCGGTTTGTACTTCGCCTCCAACGCCGCTTGCGCCTTCTTGATTTCCGCG
Source organism: uncultured Bryobacteraceae bacterium (assembly GCA_937921835.1). Lineage (GTDB taxonomy): Bacteria > Acidobacteriota > Terriglobia > Bryobacterales > Bryobacteraceae > CAKZVG01. Next base: position 1,543 of record CAKZVG010000689.1, read on the forward strand.
GTTTCAAGGACGGCGCGTTGCAGGTTGATCACGGCGATCTTGGCCTGCGCCACGGCGGTGGCAGACGTGAGAATCGCCGCTGCCGCCAGCATTGCGAGACGCACCCGGAAGGAACGGTCCATGGGTCCTGGTATCTCCTTAAGAATCCTAATCTCAAGCTATCATAGCGCGGCGCCGCCGCGGGATGTTTCCGGATGGCGCCGCGCACTGGTCCAGTGCGGGATGGGCGGGAACAAGGGAAGCACGGGGCAGGCGTGGCGCGGCCGGGATGAGCGCGCCGCGGAGCCGCTGCAACCGGCGGTTCGGGCAATCGCCCATGTTACACTGGGGACTGCAAATCCTCACATGGACTTTCTTGCGGGCCTCAATCCCCAACAGCGCGAGGCGGTGACTCACGTGGACGGGCCGCTGCTGATCCTCGCCGGGGCGGGGAGCGGCAAGACCCGCGTCATCACCCACCGCATCGCGCACCTGATCCGCCACCACGGTCTGCCGCCCTGGGCCATCCTGGCGGTGACCTTCACCAACAAGGCCGCCGGGGAGATGCGGGACCGTGTGGCGGCGTTGCTCGGAGAACCGGACCGCAACCGCCAGCCGTGGCTCTCCACCTTTCACTCCTTTTGCGTGCGCCTGCTGCGGCGCGACGGTGATCCGCTGGCCTCGCTGCGCCCGGGCTTCACGCGCGCGTTCACCATCTACGACGACGCGGATCAGCTCGCGCTGGTCAAGCAGATCTACCGCGCCGTGGGCCTGGACGAGAAGTTCATGCAGTACCGCTCGGCGCTCTCCTCCATCAGCCACGCCAAGAACCACAAGGAAACGCCCCAGGATCTCTACCGCAAGTCGGCCGACCCCAGGATGGCGCGCCTGGCGGTGGTCTACGAGAAGTACGAAGGGCTGCTGAGGCAGAACAACGCGCTCGATTTCGACGACCTGCTGCTCGAGGCGGTGCGCCTGCTCTCCCACGACGAGGCGGTGCGGGAGGCCTACAACCGCCGCTTCGCGCATATCATGATCGACG
>CAKZVG010000690.1 GCA_937921835.1 uncultured Bryobacteraceae bacterium
AACCGCCACGGGAACTGCCTGAAATGTCGCCTGCTATCGCGTCCTCCTTGGCGGCCTTGGCTGCTGCCTTCATCGCGGCCGTTCCTGCCCCGGCCCGCAGCAGCGACGGCGGCAGCCCGCGCATCACCGGCTTCGTCGACGGCAACTACGCCTACACCGTCGACGAACCGCGGCGATGGTCGCGCGCCGTCACCCGGCTGCAGGCCAGCGTCGAGGGGAAGCTGGGCGATGACGTCAAGTACAGGCTCGGAGGGCGGCTCGACGTCGATCCGGTCTACTTCGCCTCGGACTTCTACCTCGATCCCGTCAAGCGCGACCAGCGCTTCTCCGCCTTCTGGCGGGAGAACTATCTGGACTTTTCCGCCGGCGACTGGGCCTTCCGGCTCGGCGCCCAGCACATCATCTGGGGTGAGGTGGCGGGACTGTTCTTCGCCGACGTCGTTTCCGCGCGCGATCTGCGCGAGTTCCTGTTGCCGAGCTTCGACATCATCCGCATCCCGCAGTGGGCCGCGCGCGCCGAGTACTTCGCCGGCGACGCGCACCTGGAGCTCATCTGGATCCCGCGGCCGACATTCGACAACCTCGGCAAGCCGGGATCGGACTTCTTCCCCGCGCCGTTGAGCGACCGCCCCACGGCCGAGGAAGCGGCGCTATTTCTCGAGCCGCTGAAGCCCTCGCGCAGCCTGCGCAACGGCAACTACGGCGTGCGCGCCGGTGCCCTCGTCGACGGGTGGGACCTCGCCGCCTTTTATTACCGCAGCACCAGCGCCGCGCCGACCTTCTACCGCGTCCCTGTCGCCACGGGGCAGGCGCCGTTCGCCTTCCAGCCGCGTTATGACCGCATCTGGCAGGTTGGCGCCACGGTCACCAAGGACTTCGGCAGCTTCGTCCTCCGATCGGAAGCCGTTTACGCCGGCGGGCAGAACTTCGCCGCCGTGGACCCCACAGCGCCCGAAGGCGTGGTGGCACGAAAGACCCTCGACTGGATCGTCAGCGCCGAGCGGCCGTTCGAGGGCATCGATGGCCGCGTCAACGTGCAAGTATTCCAGCGCGTCTACTTCAGCGGCGGCGCCAACGCGGTGGCACTCGATTCCGGCGACTGGGGCGCGAGCCTGCTGGTGTCCGCCAAGGTCGGCGCCAAGCTGGAGCCGTCGCTGCAATGGATCCAGACCTTTGGCGGCGGCGGCGCGCTGATCCGACCGAAGCTCACTTGGTCGCCGCGCGGCGACCTCTCGCTCGCCGTCGGCCTCGACATCTTCAGCGGGAGCCGCGATGGCTTGTTCGGGCGCTTTGCCAACAAGGATCGCGGCTACGCCGAGTTCAGATACTCCTTCTAATCCCGCCGCGGGGATGTCGGCTCACGGGCAGCGAGGTTCTTGCCGGTGGCGTCTGCAAGGTCGGCGCCATCGAACCTTGAAAACCCGCCCCGGCGTCACCTGCGTGACGCCTGCGCGCGTTCTGCGGCCGATCAGTTGAGCGGGAAGTCCTTCAGCACGGTCTCGAGCTGACCGATCTTCGAAGACAGGTCGGCCACGCGCATCCGCATGAGCACCGAGGGAGCGCCGACGCGCGGGCAGCACTTCTGCTCGCCCGCAACCTGAAAGCACAGCGCACGGCGGTAGAAACCGACGTGGCGAGGGTTCACCTCGATGAACACGTAATCCAGCGCGTTCGCCTCCATGATGCCGTGCGCCGCGTTGAACAGCGCCGCCAGCGCGCGCCGGGAATCGACTTCCGCGTCGAGCGCGAAGCGCACCACTTCGCCCAGACGAAGGCCCTGCCGCCGCATCGGATCAACGTGCTCCCGGTTGACCTCGTCTACCCGCAGGCCATTGGGCGAGTCGATGCCGACCGTGATCGTGCCGATCGCCTCGCCGTTTATGCGGGCGATGATCACGCTTTCCCGCCGCGCCTCGGCACGCGTGGGATGCGGGCGGGCGCCGGGTGCCTCGACGTTGTAGCCGCGGGCACGGTACTGGCGGTAAACGAGTTCATCGGCCTCTTCGAGCTCACTGTAGGACTTCACCACGGACAACTCGATCTCCTCCGGCTCCTCGAAAAGGTCGCTCATCGTCGCGTTGCGGCGGCGATCGAGCAATTCGCCAAGGCTCGCCATGCTGTAGCCCCGAATGGCGGCGTGAAAGGCTGCCGAGGACTTGAGAAAGAACTCCGAGACGACGTCCCCTCGATAGAAATTGGCCAAAGCTCTCGAGTACATCGAAAGACTCCTTGGTTTTGCTTTCGCGCACCGCGGGAAGCAATGGAGCCGCCTGCCCGGTGTTCTCCCGTCCGTGTCGCACGAAACGATGCGCGTCCTGGATTGTAGGAACGAATCGTCGGAACTTCCCTTGACCCGGCCCCATGTAAAAGCTATGCCGCGTGGCTTAACGCGAACAGGCATGCCGGGGCAGAAACTGCCGCGGGAGTTGAGCGCGGCCACAATGGTCTGGTCGCCCGCGCGTAACCACGCACACCCTTCGCCAGCGGGAGGCGGTCTTCAATTCGCCAAACCTTGGAAACGGCGGCCGCCGCGGTGCCTCACCCTGGGAAGAGGAAGCTCCCGCCGCTCTCGTAACCTAAGCCATGGCGGGCGGGAGCCTGGGCGCGAAGGGTACGGCCACGCGGCACGATGAGGGCTTCCTATCTTTCCCCCGAACAGCACTCAATGGCACGGTCCGGCGTTCGTGCGCGGAAGGCGCCGCCAAGGTCGTCGGCGGTCGCATCCAGCGAAGTCAGCCGGCACACCGACACGCACTGCGTATCATCATCGGGTGAGATGGACGGCAGCATCGTCGTGACCAGTTCGGCTCCTGCGGCTCGCTTCACTTACCGCGAGGCGTTCGCCCGCAATCTGGGCTGGGTCACCGAAGCGGAGCAGCGCGCGCTGCGGGGCAAGTGCGTCGCGATCGCTGGCCTCGGCGGGGTTGGCGGCTCCCACCTGCTGACATTGGCTCGGCTTGGCATCGGCCGGTTCGCGATCGCGGACATGGACCGATTCGATTTACCCAACTTCAACCGACAGGCGGGTGCAACCGTCTCCAGCCTCGGGCGGCCCAAGGTCGAGGTGCTTGCGGAGATGACCCGCGAGATCAACCCCGAGGTCGAGCTGCGCCTCTTCCAGAACGGCATCGGGCAGGACAACGTGGACGAGTTCCTCACCGGCGCAGACTGTTACGTCGACGGCCTTGACTTCTTTGCCTTCGACGCGCGCGAACGCGTTTTCGCCGCCTGCGCGCGGAAAGGCATCGCGGCCGTCACCGCGGCGCCGATCGGCATGGGCGTAGCGCTGCTGAACTTCCTCCCCGGGGGCATGACGTTCGAGCGGTACTTTCGCTTCGCCGGCGCCTCCGACGAGGAAAAGGCCGCGCGTTTCCTCTGCGGACTGGCCCCGGCCCTGCTGCACCGTGGCTACCTGGTGGAGCCTTCCCGCGTGGACCTGGCCAACCATCGCGGGCCGTCCACCGTCATGGCCTGCCAACTGTGTGCCGGCGTTGCGGCAACGCAGGTGCTCAAGATCGTGCTCGAGCGGGGGCCCGTGATCGCCGCACCACGGGCGCTGCAGTTCGACGCCTATGCGAACGCCATGAAGGTCACGTGGCGCCCTTGGGGCAATGCCAACCCGCTGCAGCGGCTGCTGATCGCGCTGGCTCGGCGGCAGTACCTGGGATCCTCGCCGTGACCGCCGCCCAGCCCAAAGGGCGCGAGGGCGCCGACGCTGCGCGCCACGGGCAACCAACCCCGCTCGAGCAA
>CAKZVG010000691.1 GCA_937921835.1 uncultured Bryobacteraceae bacterium
GGCGGCATCGTAAGCGGCCAGCCGGGTCACCAGAAAGATCGGGAATTCCGGACGCTTAAAGGGCTTCGCTCGCTGGCCAAAGAACGGATTCGGGAGCGGACCCGGGCGCGCGAACCGCCGGCCCTGCAACTCGCCGTAGAGCAGGGTCAACTCGGAATCCACCGACGCCGCCTCACCACTTATGCCGCCCGATCCGCGGATCTTCAGCGGAAGGCCCAGCGTGGTCACGAGGTAGAGAATCCGTTCCGCCAGGCCACCCCGCCGCAGGCAGTCCTTCAGCGGGCCGGCGATCCGGTCCTCGTACAACGGCCGGCCGATTTCCTCCTCCGGCGCGACCTCAACGAAGCAGACATTGCCAGCCGGAATGCTCCGCGCACGGGCATAGTAGGCGCCGATTTCGCGCGATTCCGCCGAGTTCCGGTTCACCACCAGCAGAACGTTGGCCGGTCCCTGCGCCGGCAGGGCGGCGGCGCAGAGCACCAGCGCCGCGGCGCGCAGGCCGGACCGGCGGACCATCGCGGCGTGCTTACGCGTCCAGGTGATGCGCGAAGAAGCGGTCGACGGCGACTTTGCTCGCGCCGGAGACATGCCGCGCCAGCGCCTTCATCTCCTCCGGCGGCAGCGGCTTGAAGGCTTTGGCGATGCGGACGTTCTCCTCGATGTGCTCCAGTTTGGGCATGCCCATCACGGCCGCGGCCACGGGCAGGGTCAGCGCATAGCGGATCAGCTTTTCGACCGGCGCCCGATCGAGGATCTTATCCTGCGCGAAGACCTTCATGGCGGTGATGCCCATCTTCTTGCGCCTCGCCACCGGAAGCGCCATCTCCTCGAAGGTATAGTCGAGGTCCTCGCCCGGCTTCAGCGCCCCGCCCCCGCGCGAGCGGCCCTGGCGCGCGGCGTTGAGCGCCATCTGCGTGCAGTCCAGGTCGGCAACTTCGAGCAGCTTCTTGAGCACCGCCGGATCGGTGTGGCAGGAAACGCCGATGGCGCGCACCACTTTCTGATCGCGCAGCTTGTAGAGGGTGTTGAGAACGCCGTCCTTGGCCAGGATGGCGGCCAGGTCCTCCTCGGTGGTGAGCGAGTGCATGTGGACCAAGTCGATGCGGTCCGTCTTCATGCGCTTCAGCGACCCCTCGAACTGCTCCATCGCCTCGTCGCCCTTGCGCTTGTTCAGCTTGGTCACCAGCCAGACGTTCTTGCGCCGGTCGCCGAGGAACTTCCCGAGCCGCGCCTCGCTCTCGCCGTTGCCGTAGGAGAACGCGGAATCGAGATAGTTGACGCCCAGATCGAGCGCCTTGTGAAGGGCCTCGGCCGCCTTGTCCTCGTCCTTGTACATCAGCCAGCGGCTGCCGCAGCCGAGCCCCACGATCGACACCTTCGCGCCGGTGCGGCCCAGCACCCGCATCGGCATGCCGGTCTTCTTATCCACCTCCGCGGCCAGCGCCGGGTGCAACGCAACCGAGCCCATCGCCGCGCTTTCCAGAAACCGCCTCCGTGAGACGCTCATCGCCACTCCTTCCCTGAGAGGTACAGATTTCGCATTCATCATAGCCCAGCCGCGGCCCAAGCGTGCGCCGCCCCGGCGGCGGGGTTGCGGAGCGCCCCGCGGCGCGCGGCCACGGCGTCTCCGTCCCGAGTAGGCTCTTCGCCGGCAAGAGGACCAGTGCGGTGTGGCGCAAGTTGGCCGCGGAATCGCTCGGACTGCGCCGCTCGCGGCCGCAATGCTACTTTGAAGAGAATCATTCCCCCCGGCGCCATGAATCTCAAGGGCACAACCACGCAGGAGCGGCGCGCGGCCGGGTTCTGGCCATCGGTAAAGGAGGCCCTGCGCGGCTCCGAACAGGACTTCACCGAAGGCAACCTGCGCCGCGCCGTGGTGCTGCTGGCCATCCCGATGGTGCTCGAGATGGCGATGGAATCGCTGTTCGCCATCGTGGACGTTTACTTCGTATCCAGCCTCGGCACGGGCGCGGTGGCGGCGGTGGGGTTGACCGAATCGCTGCTGACCATCGTCTACACCATCGGCATGGGGATGGGAATGGCGGCCACGGCGATGGTGGCGCGCAGGATCGGGGAAAAAGATCCCGAGGGAGCGGCGCTGGCGGCGGTGCAGGCCATCGGCCTGGGCGCCGGGGTTTCGGTGGGTCTCGGAATCGCCGGCTGGGCGCTGGCCGGCAAGCTGCTGGAAGCGATGGGTTCGGAGCCGGAGGTGGTGCGCGCCGGGAGGAATTACGCGGCGTGGGTGCTGGGCGGCTCGGCGATGCCGCTGCTGCTGATCCTGATCAACGCCATCTTCCGCGGCGCGGGTGACGCGGCCATTGCGATGCGCGTGCTGTGGCTGGGCAACGGATTGAACATTCTGCTCGATCCGGTGCTCATCTTCGGTTGGGGGCCGGTCCCGGCGCTGGGCGTGACCGGGGCGGGCATCGCCACCGTGGTGGGGCGCGGAATCGGGGTGGCCTACCAGATCTGGATTCTGGCGCGCGGCAACGGGCGGGTGCGGATCCGGCGCCGCCACCTGCGCTTTTGCCGGCAGGCGGCGGCGGACCTGGCGCGCGTCTCCTTCACCGGGATGACCCAATTCTTCATCGCCACCGCAAGCTGGATCGGGCTCATGCGGATCGTGGCCGTGTTCGGCAGCGCGGCGCTGGCCGGCTACACCATCGCCATCCGCATCATCACTTTCTCGATTCTGCCCGCCTGGGGCCTGTCCAACGCCGCCGCCACGCTGGTGGGACAGAACCTGGGGGCGGGCAAACCGGACCGCGCCGAGAAATCGGTCTGGCTGACCGCGCTCTACAACGTGGGCTTCCTGGGTGTGATTGGCGTGCTGTTTCTGGTCTTCGGCCACCATTTCATGCGCTTCTTCACCGCCGAGGCCGAGGTGATCCGCACTGGCGCCGACTGCCTGCGCTACGTCAGCTACGGTTACGTCTTCTACGCCTTTGGCATGGTGCTGGTGAACGCTTTCAACGGCGCGGGCGACACCTGGACGCCCACCGTCCTGAACTTCTTCTGCTTCTGGCTGTGCGAACTGCCGCTGGCTTGGCTGCTGGCCATGCCGCTCGATCATGGGCCGCGGGGCGTGTTTCTGTCCATAACCGTCGCCGAATCGGCGCTGGCCGTCGTGAGTCTGATCGTCTTCCGCCGCGGGCGCTGGAAAACGAAAAGGATCTGATCCCGTACAATCGTGATGTGACTACTCTCAACCGACGTACCTTTACGCGCACCGCCGCGGGCGCGGCCGCCGCCGCCTTCACCGGGTGCGCCCGCCGCGACCGCCGGCCGAACGTAGTCTTCATCCTGACCGACGATCAGCGCTGGGATTGTCTCAGCGTGGCCGGCCATCCCTTTCTCAAGACGCCGCACCTGGACCGCATCGCCAACGAGGGCGTACGCTTCAGCAACGCCTTCACGACCCTCTCGCTGTGCTCGCCGAGCCGCGCCAGCTTCATGAGCGGGCTGTATCCGCACCGTCACGGCGTGCTCAACAACTTCACCGAATTCCCCTCGGATCTGCCCAGTTTTCCGCGCGCGCTGAAAGCCGCGGGCTACGATACCGCCTACATCGGCAAGTGGCACATGGGCGAGGACAACGACGACAAACGGCCCAATTTCGATTACTGGGTGAGCCACAAGGGCCAGGGCAAGTATTGGGACACCACCTTCAACGTGGACGGCAACCGCCAGGAGGTGAAAGGCTACTACTCGCACGTGGTGACCAACTTCGCCACCGAGTGGCTGAAGCGCCCCCACAACCGCCCCTTCCTGCTCTGCCTGGGACACAAGGCGCCGCATGGAGTCTGGATCCCGGAGCCGAAGTATGAAAAAGTGTTCGACAACGTCCCGGTGAAACGGCCCGACTATAAGGTCGCCCTCGGCCCCACCAAACCGGCCTTCATCCGGGAGCGCATCAAATCCTGGCACGGCATCGACGGCAATCTGTACGGTCTGAACGACTTTGAGAAGTTCATCCGCTACTACCACGCCACCATCCTGTCGGTGGACGACAGCGTGGGCGAGATCTACGAGACGCTGCGGCGCATGGGCGAGCTCGACAACACGCTCATCGTCTTCGCGGGCGACAACGGCTTTCTGCTCGGCGAGCACGCCTCCATCGACAAGCGCACCATGTGGGAGGAGAGCATCCGCATCCCGCTGCTGGTGCGCTATCCCGAACTCATCCGGCAGCCGCGCGTGGTCGAGGAGCAGGTGCTGAATCTGGATACCGCGCCGAGCATCACCGACATCTGCGGCGTCGGACCCATCGAGGGCGCGCAGGGCGTGTCCTTCAAGAAGCTGACGCAGGGCGACAACACCGGCTGGCGGAAATCCTGGTACTACCAATACAACTTCGAGAAGGAATTTCCCTATACTCCAAACGTGCGCGGGGTGCGCACCGACGACTGGAAGTTCACCCACTATCCCAACGGCGACGGCAGCCCGGACAAGTATCTGGCCGAACTGTACAACCTCAAGGACGACCCCCACGAGCAGAAGAACCTCATCAACGCGCCCGAGGCGCAGCAGAAGCTAAAAGAGCTGCGCGCCGAGTTGCTCCGCTTGCAGGAGGAGCTGAAGGCGCTGCCGGACCGCATGCCGGTGAATCCACAGCTCAAGCTCGAGCTGCCGGACGAGAAGATCCGCTGAACTCCCATGGACGAGCGAATCCGGGCGGCGATCGCCAGCGAGACCCGGCGCGAGCCGTTCGCCGTTGCGCTGGGGATGGAACTCAAGGAACTCGGCGACGGCTTTGCGCGCGTCGAGAGGCTCTACGATCCCGCCCGGATGAACAACATGCTCGGGCGCGCCCACGGAGGCGCCATCTTCGCGCTCATCGACCAGGCGTTCGAAATGGCCTGCAACAGCGGCGGCGACATCACCGTGGGGATGAACGTCAGCGTGACTTACGTTGCAAGCCCGGAGCCCGGCGCGCGTCTCACGGCCGAAGCCCACCGGGTGAGTAAGACCAAGCGGACGTCGTCGTTCGACATCCGGGTCACCGCCGGCGGCGTGCTGATCGCCTGGTGCCAGGCGCTGGCCTTCCGCACCGGCAAGCCGCTGCCGTTCCTGTGACACCGCCCCGCCCGGCCGCCGGGCTGGACGGGCGGCGTTAGCGGAACTTCATCGCGGCGTATTTTTTGTAGAGCTGTGCGATGCCGGCGCCGGCCGCGTCGCCGGGATGGACCACCACGCGGTAGCGGAAGCGCGCACTCTGTCCGGGTTCGAGCGTCATGCTGCCGTCCTGAGACTTGTCCCGCAGGAAATCGTGCAAGCCCCAGATGTTGGCGGCGAAGAGGCCGTAGGCGCGGCTGTGCCAGTAGGTGGGGTGCCGCGGGCTGGACGGATGGTCGAAGATCGCCACGCCGAGCTTTTCGCCCTCCAGCGTGCCGGAGTAGTCGACCCACGGCGAGCGCGTGCCCCACACCTGCTTCTCGGTCTCCTTGCCGTCGGCGCTGACCATTCTGCCGGTGTGCTTCTCATCGAGTTCGGTGGCCAGGCGGATGGCGAAGGCGCCTTCTTTGGTGTCGCCGAACTTGACCTTCTCGACGGCGGTCAGGAGAATGTCGAAGTCGATAATGCGCAGCGAAGGATCGGAGTAGAAGATCATTTCGCGCGTCTCGGCGAGCAGCGTTCTGCCTTCGAGAGTCTGCCAGTCGAAGGCGGCTTTGAGGGAACCGGACTTCTTCCCGCCCTTCACATCCAGGACTTTCTTCACCGTCACTTTGCCGCGCCCGTTGGGAGTGGCGCCTTTCTGGGTGGGTTCGTTGGCCCAGAAATCGTAGCCGTTGACG
>CAKZVG010000692.1 GCA_937921835.1 uncultured Bryobacteraceae bacterium
GCCCTTGCGGACGGAGGCGAATTGCCCTCCGCCCCGGTTCAGGGTCACCGAAACGCGCCCTCCGGCGGTGGGAATCTCCAGCGCGACCCCGCTCCCGGTCTCGCGTGCCTGGACCGTTCCCTCCGGCGCCTGCCCTTTGCGGTAGGGCCGCAACACAGCCACCGCAAAGACGGCCGCGGCGGGCTCTTTCATGGCCGCCTCGACGTGCCACTGGGGCGGAATGTCCGGCCGCTTGATCGAATCGAGGTAGGCTTTGTCCGGCGGCGGATCGTATCCCGTCCACTGCCGCAGCGCAAGCGGCCGCGGCGCGACGTAGTCCACGCGCACGCCGGCGTCCCCGTAGTCGAGCGAAAGCGCCTGTTCCCTCTCCCACAGCTTGAACGGCGCCCGTCCATGCAGCATCCACTGGAGGCGCGCCTGGCCGGCCGGCTCGACCTCGTCGGCAATGAGCACCACCTCGGGCTTGACGAAAACCACGTGCCGAACGAAGCGCCGCAACTTGCCCTCATACGACGCGGCGGCCTCGCCCGCGACGTAATCCAGGCCATCTTCCAGGCTCCACTTCACGATCCGACCCCCCAAGTCGGCCGAATGCGGCTTCTGGCCCTGCCCGTTCACCAGCAGCGCGTTCTGCGAAACCGTCTCCCAGCACCAGCCCCGGTGAAACGCGCTCCCGTAGACGTCGCGGTAGACGTTGTTGACCAGCAGCGGGCTGCCGTAGGCGTTCAGGGTGAAGGAGTTGTGCGGATCGTGGCCGTGGCTGCGGCGGCCCATCGGACTGGACTTGAAGCGCACCTGGACGTTGTGGGCCGAGTCGAGCAGGTTCGAGTTCAACACCGCCACCCCGGTGCCATGGAAGATCTTCGAAGGCGGCAGATCCGCGGGCGGCTTGGGCGCCACCGCGCTTTGCTCGCCCCAGAGGAAACCGAGCGCCGGCTCGCCGGATTCGCGTTGGATCTTCCACTTGTCCGCCCACCAGGACCAGTAGGGATTCCGGGCTCGGGCCGCGAAATAGTGAACGAATGACCAGCCGCTCGAGGGCGGACCCGAGGACAGGTCGCCGAAGCCCATGTCGGGCGAGCCCGGCGGAGCGGTGTACAGGGCGTAGGCCGCGAAATTGGCGAAGAACGGCTTCCGGAACGGATCGATTCCGAGCGTGACGCGGGCGATCTCCATCCACCATGCGGCCTTGACCATATAGCCGGCCCAATAGGACAACCCCTCGTGCCAGCCGCCGTCGTCGTCGGACCAAACCGGGTAGGCGGCGAAGAACTTGCTCACCGCGAAGTGCAGGAACTGCCCGGCCTGCGGCTCGTCGCCATACAGCGCGATCGCGGTCTCGGCCAGCTTGTGCCAGGAGCGGTTCCCGTGGCTGTTGTAAGGCTTGTTGAGATGCCCCCAGCCTTCGCCCGTCTGAATCGCCTGCCACGCATCGCGGGCGCGCCGCAGCAGCGCCGCCTGCACTGTGCGGCGGTCCTCCTCGCCGAGCGCCTGCCAGGCCCAATCGTAGGCCCGCGCCAGGCGGTGCAGGATGGGCATTGCGGCCTCGTCGTTCAGCTTCCAGTTGGTGGGGCCGTCCGGGTCCCATGCGGCCAGGTGCAGGATCCATTTGCGCGCCGCTTCACCGTACCGCCGCTCGCCGCTCACCAGGTAGACCATGGCCAGCGTCTCGGCCTCCTGGCAGGCGCGCAGTGTCTGGACGCGGTTGGACCACCAGAACTGCCGCGTGGCGGGATTCGAGATGCTCCCGCGCTCGGTTGGTTCAGGCGTCGGCCCGGCTTCGATCAACTCCTCGGCCCGGCGCCGTAACCGCTCGAAGGCCGCCGCGCCCGCCGCGCGCGAGTAAGCCTGCAAACGGGGCACATCCTCCGGACGCAGAAACAGGCGCGGGTGGCCGCGCGGGATCCGCCGCGCGAGTTCCTCCATGCCGGGTTGCGGGAAGGCGGCCGCGCCGGGTGGAATCGTGAACCGCCGCGCCCGGCTCCACCTGCCTCCCGCGGCGCGGTATCGCCAGTGCCATTCCCCGGCCGCCAGCGGCTTGTCGTGCGTGTAGACGCTCCACGGGATTCCGCTGATCGTGCGGGCGCCGGCGAAACCGGAGTCGCGCGCCAACTGGACGTCGTACTGTAGGTGCGGTCCGGAGGCAACCCATGACAGCGCGGGCGGGTTCACCGCCACCGTGGCGCCATCCTCGGGCCGGTAGCCCCACTCGTCGGCTGCCGGTTCCCGGTCCGGCGGCTCCTGGCACAGCGCCAACAGCGGCAGCAAAACAATGACGGCGAGTTTCATGATTCGCGGCTCCTTCGCCGGTTAGGCGATTTCATATCTTAATGCTTAGCGCGACTCCGCGCTCACCCGAACGACGCCCTTGCCCCACACCGTCTGCCGCCCGGCTCCGGTCCAGGCGGCCGCCTCCAGCCAGGGGAGGAACTCCCCCAGCTCACCTTCATAAACCGCTTCGCCCACCAATCCTCCCAGGCCGTGCGTCTGGCCCGTCCGGCGCGAGGTTCGCGCGGCCTCCACGGGTTCCAGCCGGGCTTGCACGCAGCACACCTCCCGCGCCCGCCTGCCCAGCCCGGCGAAGTCCACCTGTTCGAGCCCGGCCGCGTCCGCCGAG
>CAKZVG010000693.1 GCA_937921835.1 uncultured Bryobacteraceae bacterium
GGCTGGCGCGCTACGCCGCTATTCCCCCCTCAGCGGAAGACAGCCCTGCATGAAGCGATCCTCGAGGAGATTCTCGAAGAGCGGGCCGAATCGAGCCGAACCCGAGTCAACTTCCGAGGAGTGAAGCGGAAGATGAGCAACTACAACCTGCGGCCCCGCAAGCGGCAACGGACCCGCCGGATCGATGTCGCCAAGCGAATCAGGATCGTTAAGTGAACGGTATTGCCGCTAGGCCGCCGTCGTCGCCGTGATCGCCCGCACCACCGCCGGGCGGCCCGCCCGGGCGTATTCGAGCTCGAAGGCAAGGAACTCGGTCTCGCAGTATTCCTGCGAATAGAGCCGGGCGAACACCGACCGGAGCGCCGCAGGCGTCAGACCCGGACAGAGGCGGGCGATGTGGCGGGCGCTGGCGCGGACACAGCAGACGCAGTCCAGGCCCTCGGATTCGCAGCTTTCCGGGCGGGTGCAAGAGCTTGAAATCGCGTTCATGGCAGCGCTTTCAACTGTACCGCGGCCATTTGCGGAACACCAGAATCCGTATGCGGTACAGAAGACGCCTATTTTGCGGGTGTAAAATCCCTTAGTACCCATGGTCCCCCCGCCAACGAGGGGGCCACCGGGAGCCAAACGGGGTAAAGCGGCTGGCGGCGGTCTCCTACCACATCAACTTCAGACCCAGGAACGCCAGCCGGGGGCTTCCGGAGGTGGCCGTGACCACGCCAAACAAGGTGCTGACCGGGTTGGTGTTCGGGTTGGCGAAGTGAGCGTGATTCAGCGCGTTCTGGGCTTCGGCTCGGAACTGGAGCCGCAGCCCTTCGCGGATGTGGAAGTACTTCAGCAGCGAAAGGTTCCAGATGTTGTGGCCGTCCCCGCGGATGCCCGTGAAGCGCTCCGACATGGTCTGGAGGTTCCAGCTCAACTGGCGCGCCGCGGCGCGCTCGAAGCCCGCGTCGCGGTTAAACCACAAATCCGGCGTGCGCTGGCTTTTGGGGAACGGGATGTCGTGCAGGTTGCCGGTAAAGATGGCGTTGCCGAACCCGAGCGGGGCGCCGCTCTGGCCGGTGTAGACCCCCTGCGCCTGCCAGCCGCCCGCAAGCTGCTCAATCCACCCACCCCGGACCCACCGCCGCCCGCGGCCGAACGGGAACTCGTAAATGCCGCTGGTAACGATGCGGTGCGGCCGGTCCAGGCTGGAGATTACGCTCGCCGGCCGGGAATCGGTGTCGTTGAGGTAGCTGGAGGCGTCCATGAACTTCGACCACGTGTAGCTGGTCTGGAAGGTGTAGCCCTGGCTGAAGCGTTTCTCGACCTTCCACTGCATGGAGTGATACCAGGAGAAGCCGGCCGGGAAGCCGGCGCTGATTCCGGTGAAGTGCGGGTATGGCCGCAGCAGTTGCGAGCGGCCAATCGTGTTGGTCGCCAGTCCGGTACCCGGCAGCAGGGGGAAGAACGGATTCGCCACCCGCGCCGTCAGGAAATCGATCACCGGCTGATCGCGCACCGGTAGAGTGCTGAGATACTGGCGCGGCACCGGGTCCAACTGGCGGCCGGCGCCGAGCTTGGTGCCGCGGTTCCCGACGTAGGAGACCTCCACCAGAACCCGGCTGGGCAGCGACCGCTGCACGCTCAGCGACCAGCGCTGCATGTAGGGATTCAACGGCGTGGGGTTGAAGAACGAAACCCCTTGTCCGACATTGGTCGAAAGCCCGCCCGCCGCTCCAACCGGTTTTCGCAAGCCTTCCGGAAAGGGATTGCGCAGAATCCCGGTGAACGTAATGCCGTTGTCCGGGCTGGCCACCAACTGGTTCACCGCGTTGAAGCCGGTCAGGTTTACGTTTCTGCGGTCCGAACCCAACTGGTCGAAGAAGACCCCGTATCCGGCGCGCACGACGGTGTGCGAAGCCAGCGTCCAGGCCAGCCCGATGCGGGGTCCGAAGTTGTTCCCGTCACGCTTCCACAGAGCGCGCGGCGCGCCGCCGACGCCCGCGAAGCGCAAGCCGCCGATGGCGCGGAATTCCGGCACCGGCACCTCGGGAATGGGGCTCCGGGCGTAGTTGGCCCGCGCCGCGGCGTCGATCGGGTTGGGGGTGCTGAAGTCGAAATCCCGCACGCTGCGGTCGAAGCGTTCCGTCACCGCGCCCTCGACTTCGTAACGCAGGCCCAGATTCACCGTCAGGCTGCGCGTCAGCTTCCAGTCGTCCTGCATGTAGAGCGCGGAGTACTTGGACTGCTCGGCGTAGAAGGGGTTGAAGTCGACGCGTCCGGCGGTGGGGAGCCCCAGCAGGAGGCTGGCGAGTCCCTGGCCGATGCCCGAGGGCGAGCCGGGAGAATTGTCGAGCGGCCCGCGCGTCCAGTTTGTTCCGAACTCAAGCCGGGGCGCGACGTTCCCCCAGTTGATGCCGTTCTCCTGGAGGATGCGGTACTCCCAGCCGAAGCGGAAGCTGTGGTTGCCGCTCAGACGGGTGAAATTCGCGGCCCAATTGTAGTAGTTGGTGATGACGCGGTCTCCGCCGGTGTTGCCCAGGCTTGCAACTCCGCTCACCACGATCTGCGGAAAGGTGGATCCGCGCGCGTCGAGTTCGGCGGCCAGAGCCCGCGGGAATCCGAGCGTGGTGATGTCGAAGCCCTGCGAGCGGCGGCCGTTGTTCTCGTCGAAGCGCGTGGCGCCGAAGCGGAAATTGCTCAAGAAGCCCGGAGTGAACACGAAGACGTCATCGAGGGCGATGCTGTTGTTGATGCGCGTGCGCGTGTTCCCCACGGCGATGCTTGGAAAGATCTCTCCCGCGCGGTAATCGAGGAAGCTTTTGGTGACGCGGCCGAACATCCGGTGCCGCTCACTGAAAACCTGGTCCAGCCGCCCGGTGTGTCCCCAGTAGTCGTTATCGGTGCCAGAAGGGGACGCGTAGTTCTGCAATCCGTCCACGGTTCCGGGCGCGTTGGGCGCGGGCCAATGCTCCAGGATGGTCTTGGCCATGGGGTCGATGCGCGAGGCGGGGAGGATGTTGCCCGGCAGGGGCGAGCGGCGCAGGCGTCCGCCGCCCGCGGAAACGGTGGTTGCGGGATCGTAGATCTGGTATTGCTCGCCCACGGCGAGCAGGGCCGAGAAGTCGCCCGAACGCTGTGGCGTGGGAGGGACGTTGTGGTACGAGTAGTCCTTCGTGCGGCGGTTGAAGCCCTGGAACCCGTAAGAGAAGAAAGTGCGGTTGCGGCCATCGTAAAGCTTCGGCAGGTATAGCGGCCCGGTCAACACGCCGCCATAGCGGTTGAGCACATCCGGCGGATGGCCGTCCTTGATCTTCTGCGGCGTGATGGGTCCGGTGTTCGGGTCATAGATGTATTTGTTGGTGAAGAAGTCGGTCGCCCGCATCGGCCCCGAGGTGTGGAACTCCCACAGCGAACCGTGCGAGCGGTTCCCCCCCGGCCTGATCACGGCGTTGATCTGCCCGGCGGGGCTGTAGCCGACCGAGGCGTCGAAGGTGGCGGTCTCCACCTTGAACTCCTCCACGATATCGGCCGGCGGGATGAACGCCACTCCGGTTCGCGTCATGTTGGGAGCGCCGTCCAGGGTGAACTCGGCCGAGCGCGACGGGTTGCCGTCGATCGAAATGTTGTTGGGGATATCGGCGGCGCCAGGCAGTGCGTAATGTCCGGGGCTGATGTAGGAGGAAACGCCGGGCGCAAGCTGGGCCAGCGTCCAGGGGTTGCCGCTCGGCAGCGGCAGTTCGTGGATCCTGCGGCGGTCGATCACCAAGCCAAGCGAGGCGGTCGCGGTCTCCAGCAGCGGCGCCTCGGCGGTCACGCTCACCGTCTCGGCGACATTGCCGAGTTCCAGCAAGACGTCGATGCTGACGCGGTCGGCAACGCGGATTTCGATACCGGAACGGACTGATTTCTTGAAACCCTCCATCTCCACTTCCAGCCGGTACGTGCCGGTCAGCAGATAGGGCAGTTCGAAGTTCCCCTCGGAATTGGAGACCGTGGAGGCGCTCGTATTGGTGTCCAGGTTGATGGCGCGGACGGTTGCGCCGGGCACCAGCGCGCCGGTGGAATCGGTCACGCGGCCAAG
>CAKZVG010000694.1 GCA_937921835.1 uncultured Bryobacteraceae bacterium
CTTTTTCCCGCTCCCCGACATAGATGACGGTTTCCAATCCCGTGCGCTGCTGGTACTGGCCGGAGAGCAGCGCGGCGCGCGTCGGCGAACACACCGGCGCATTGGCGTAGGCGCGCGTGAAGCGCACGCCTTCCTTGGCGAGCGAGTCGAGCCGCGGCGTCCGGATGTCGGGGCATCCGGTGTAGCCGAGGTCGCCGTAACCCAGATCGTCGGCGAGCATCAGAACGATATTTGGCCGCGGCGCCGCGGCCGGACAGATGGCGCCCGCCAGGCCCGCCAGAGCGGCGCGGCGGGAAAGGGTCCGCGGTCCGGACATGGTTGGTTCACCTCCCGAGCGAACTGGAACTTATTCTATGGCCGGGGCTCCAGCGCCCGCAATAGCGCTTCCAGATACGCGGCCGCCGCGGGATCGCCTTCGGGCGGCGCCCAAGGGGCGAAGTCCTTGTCGGCCGCGGCCCGGTACGGGCCGGGCTTCACCTCGAAGCAGACCGCGTGTTCGCCAAGCACGGCGATGCTGTGCCAGATCCCCGGGGCGATGTCGATACCGCAGGTCTCGCGCCCGTCAAGAACGTGCGCTTCCCGCACCCCGCCCGCATCGTCGAAGAGAAAGCACGCGATGCGGCCCTCGAGGGCCAGGAATGTCTCCGCTTTGGGCGGCGTCAGATGACGGTGCGGCCGCACGTAGGTTCCGCGCAGCATCACGTTGAGGAAACGGTGCGGGTTGTCCTCGAGCGAGGAATGGAAGTTGTGATTCGTGCGCCGCCGCTCCAGACCGGCCGCGCGCTCCAGGAGCGCGGGAAACATCGCCCGGGAAATCAGTTGAACTTCCGGCATGGTTACTCCAATCCGAACAGGGGGCGGCGCGCGAGTCTGTAAGTGAAGCGGGCCGGATTCACCGCGGTGACTCCCCCCGTATCCACCTCGATGATGCGGGCCGCGATGGGCTCGTAGGCCGCGCGGAAGGCAATGGCGGCCTTCACCACCAGGATCCGCTGCCGCTCCGGGTAAACGCCGCAGCTAATCAATTGGTGCAGGCTGAACGGGGTCTGCCGCCGCGTGGTCAGCATCAACAGGTTCAGTTCCTCGGGCGCCGATCCCTCCACCTCGATCACCGCCGTCAGGCCCTGATCGTGATACCGCTGGCCGCCATGCCGGACTTCGGTTTCAAGATACCGCCCGTCGTGCAGCGACTTCACCCGCCCGCGGACACGCACCGGCTCGCCGTGCAGCTTGTCGGTCTTGGCGCCCACCAGTCCCTCGAACGGGCGGCCCACCCCGGCGTGCGCCGCCCGCTCCACCGCCGCCGGATCGGCGATGGCCACGAACCAGCCGCTTGCTTTCTGCCGGATCAGTTCCGCCAGCAGAAACGTGGCGTCGCCCGCCGAGCCGCCGCCGATGTTATCTCCCATCTCGGCCAGCACCACGGGGCGCCTGGGCGATTCCATCGCCTGCCGGACGGCGTCGGCCGCGCCGGGCAGTTCGAGCCTCAAATGGCCGCGTGTGGCCCACAGCATCTCCGACAAGCGCGCGGCTTCGCGCCGCGCCCGCTCCGGGTCGCCATCGGTTACGACCACCGCGCCAGGTCCAAGCGCCGGCACGTCGGCGTATTGATACCCTCCCGCCACGCTGGCGGCGAGAATCCCCGCCTCGCCTTCGAGTCTCCGCGACTCTTCGGCTACCGGCCGGAGCGGCTCCGCGTTCGTATTCTGGAAGCGGATGTTGTAGATCATCGGTGGCTTCGCCAGCGCCTGCGCGGGCTTCACCTGGCCCCGCGCGATGCGCGCGGCAATGCCCGCCGCGCGCAAGCCGCGCTCGAATTGGTCGACGTGCGGGTTGGTCTGGTAGGTGAGCAGCACGGTCGAGTCGCGCACGATCTCCTCCGGGATGTTGGCATGGAAGTCGTGCGTCACCACGATGGGCAACTCCGCCCCGGCCGCGGCTCGCGCGCGGCGCACGATCTCGGCGTCGGCGTGCGGGTAGGCCTCCGTCACCATCGCTCCGTGAAGCGCCAGCAGCAGCGCGTCCAAGGGTCCGGCCGCGTTCAGCCGTTCGGCGAGCTCGCGCGTCAGCGCCTCGAAGGCCTCCGCCGTCACGGGGCCGGAAGGCGTCGCCGAGGCGGCCAACAGCGGAACCGCCTCGAACTCGAAGCGCCGCGCGCCTTCGAGGATGCCCGAGATCTCGTGCCGCGCGGGCGCGTAGGCTTCCACCACTTCCGCGCCGCGCCGGATGCCGCCGCGCTCAAAGTCCGCAAGCGGCGTCTTCACGCTGCTGAAGGAATTCGATTCGTGCAGGATGCCGGCGATGGCGATGCGCGGCCGGCGCGCTTCGGCGGAAATCAGCATGGGGAGCAGCACCAGAAGAAGATACCGCACTGAGTTATTCTATTCCCATGCTGGACCGGCGCGCCTTCCTCTTCTCCGCCGGCGCGGCGCTCCCCTCCCCCAGCGCTCCGCGCAAGAACATCGCCGCCATCCTCACCGTCTACACGCGCAACTCCCACGCCGACGTCATCGCCGGCCGTCTGCTCGACGGCTACGAGTACGCGGGCAAGCGGCGCACGCCCGGCGTGCGCATCGTCTCGATGTATGTCGATCAGGCGCCGGCCGGCGATCTCAGCCGCGCCATGGCCGCCAAACACAACGTAGCCATCCACAAAACGGTGCGGGAGGCGCTCACGCGCGGCGGCGCGGCGCTGGCGGTCGAGGGCGTGCTGCTGGTGGGCGAGCACGGCGACTACCCGCTCAACGAGAAAGGCCAGAAGCTCTACCCGCGCTACGAGTTGTTCCGCCAGCTTGTCGAGGAATTCCGCTCCTCCGGCCGCGCCGTGCCGGTCTTCAGCGACAAGCACCTGTCGGTGGATTGGGACAAAGCCCGCTGGATGTACGATCAGTCGCGCGAGCTGAAGTTCCCCTTGCTGGCCGGCTCCTCGCTGCCGCTTGCCTGGCGCAAACCGCCGCTGGATCTGGATCCCGGCACGGCGGTGGAGCATGCGGTCGCCTGCTGTTATGGCGGCAAGGAGTCGTATGGATTCCACGGTCTGGAGGCGCTCCAGTGCTTGGTGGAGCGGCGCCGGGGCGGGGAAACGGGCGTCGCGGCGGTTGAGTGCATCGAGGGCGAAGCCGTCTGGCGCTGGACCGAGGCCAACCCTTGGGCGGGGAGGCTGCTCGAGGCGGCGCTCGAGCGCGTCCCGGACCGCGCGCCCGGCGCGCCCCGCGCGCATGCGCCCAAGCCGGTGCTGTTCGCGCTTGACTACCGCGACGGGCTGCGCGCGGCGGTCTACAATCTGGAGGGCTACATCCGCACCTGGAGCGTGGCGCTCTCGCTGCCCGGCAAGGCGCGGCCGCTGGCCGCCGAGATCTGGCTCCAGCCGGGCCGGCCGTTCGGGCATTTCGCCAACCTGTGCTACTTTATCGAACGGATGATGCTGGAGGGCCGCGCGCCCTATCCGGTGGAGCGCACGCTGCTCACCACCGGCGTGCTGGCGGCGGCCATGGATTCGTCCTGGCAGGGCAATCGCCGCCTCGAAACGCCGCACCTTTCGATTGCCTACCAGCCGCCGCGCGAATCCCTCTTCGCGCGCGGTCCCGTGCCGCCGCTTGAGGACCCGCCGCGATGAAGCCCGGCGCGCTTTGTCTTCTGGCCGCCGTACTTGCCTCCGCGCAGGTCTCCGAACGCGCCCGCAAGCTGCACCAGGACGCCTATGTGTTCGACGGGCATGTCCACATGGTGACGCGGCAGTTCTACCACGGCGGCGGCATCGGAGACCGCCTCGCCGACGGGCAGGTGGATCTGCCGCGCCTGCGCGAAGGCGGCGTCGCCGCCCTTTTCGCCACGCTCTACATCACCGAGGAATACTACCCGCCGCGCTTCGAAACGCGCCAGGCGCTGCGCCTCATCGACGCCGCGCACGCGCAGCTCGCCGCCCACCGGGAGCGCATCGAACTGGCGCTCTCCGGCGCGGATCTCGAGCGCATCCGGCGCGCGGGCAAGATGGCGGCGGTGCTCGATCTGGAGGGCGGCTTCGACCTCGACGGCGACCTGGCGGTGCTGCGCAGCCTCCACCGCCTGGGTGTCCGCAGCATGCAGCTTCCGGCGCACAACTGGACCAACAACTTCGCCGATTCCTGCTGCGCCCCGAAGAAGTGGAACGGGATGAACGCGCGCGGCCGCGCGGTGGTGCGCGAAATGAACCGCCTGGGCATCCTGATCAACGTCTCGCACGCCTCGGACGAAACCATCGAGCAGACACTTGAAATCAGCAGCGATCCCATCCTCGCCACGCACCACGGCTTGCGCAGCTTCAACGACATCCCGCGCAACATGTCCGAAGAGCTTCTGAAGAAGCTCGCCGCCAAAGGCGGGCTGATCGGATTTCACATCGGGAACGAGTTTCACAACCCGCCCCTGTTCGCCTGGCGCGCCCGGCAGGCGGGCAAGCCCTTCTGGGACCGCGGCGGGATCGGCGGCCGCGAGCGGCAGCTTTCGATCGAAGAGATCGACCGTATCGTCGCGCCCCAGTTGCCCATGGTCGGCGTGAATCCACCCGTGGAATTGCTCTTCTCCATCGACCGGTGGCTGGACGTCGTGGACCGCGCCATTCAGCTCGTGGGCGACGACCACATCATGCTGGGCAGCGATTTCGACGGCGGTCCCACACCGCCGCTCGGCGTGCGCGACGTGCGCGACCTGCCGCTGTTCACCGAAGCCATGCTCCGGCGCGGTTACAGCGAGCAACGGATCCGCAAGTATCTTGGCGGGAACTTGCTCCGGGTGTTCACGCAAGTGACCGCCAAGTAGCCCTTTGCCCGTGACATTGCGGAGGCCCACGCCTGGCGTGGCGGAGTTCGGGTTTCGCCTTCACGCCGGGCGGCTCGGCGGCGGGTGCCTCCGCTACCATGGTGGGAAGCCCTTGCGGATCGGCATCCACACCTCCACCGCCGGCGCGCTCGAAAACGCGGCGATCACCGCCGCGGAGCTGGGCGCCAATGCGTTCCAGATCTTCACCGCCAGCCCGCGGATGTGGCGCGCTGCTCCGCCCGCGGCGGAGGCCGTGGCGCGTTTCCGCGAAACCCGCGAGCGGCTCGGTCTCGCGCCCCTGGTGGTGCACAGCATCTACCTGATCAACCTGGGAGCGGCGGATCCGCCGCTGCGCGC
>CAKZVG010000695.1 GCA_937921835.1 uncultured Bryobacteraceae bacterium
GATCACTTCGGCGCTGGACGTGACGCAGGTGATGGTCCGGCTGGGCGCGTGGCGCAAGGCGGAATACCTGGTGCGCCGCGAGGGCGTGGAAATCAAGGCCAACGTCATCCTCAGCGAGCGCAATCCGTCGCCGGCGCTCTACTACCAGTACGCCGTCGGGGCGGCCTACCTGGCCATCGGGTTGTTCGTGTTCCTGCGGCGGCGCACGGCCTCGAAGGCGTACCACTTTTTCATTCTTTGCCTGGCGTCGTTCGTCCTCTGCACGTTCCACTACACCGGCAAGCTCAACGGCTTCGACAAGGTGATTTATTGGGGGAACGTGGCTGCCGGGTTGTTCGTGCCCACCCTCTTCCTGCATTTCGCCCTCACCTTCCCGGAGCGGGGGGGCAGCCTGCGCCGCGGGCGGGTCCTGCTGCTCTATCTCCCCGCCACACTGCTGCTGGCCCTCTACGCCGGCGTGAGTTCCGGAACGCTGCGGCTGGCGCTGCCGCTGCTTGAAGTCCGCTGGCTGCTGGACCGCGCCTGGCTGGTGTTCCTGAGCGGCATGTACCTGGCGGCGGCGGTGGTGCTGGCGCTCAAGTACCCGCGCGCCGAGGACGCCGTGGTCCGCCAGCAGTTGAAGTGGCTGCGCAACGGCGCCGTGTTGGGGCTGGCCCCGTTCACGGTGTTCTACGTGGTGCCTTACGCGCTGGGTGTGGTGCCGGGCCCCTACAAGGAGATGGCGGTGCTGTCGCTGGGGCTGATCCCGCTCACCTGGGCCTACGCGCTGGTCCGCTACCGGCTGATGGACGTGGACGTGATCTTCCAGCAAGGCTACGTCTACACGCTGGCCACGCTCTCGGTGCTGGTGATCTTCTACAGCCTGGTCTTTTCGCTCGGCAAACTGGAGGATCTGAGCCCGGCCGCGGTGGCCACCCTGATCGCGATCGCGACGTTCATTTTCCAGCCCATCCGCAACTGGATCCAGGAAGTCCACGATAAGTACTACTTCTACCGGGACCGTTACGATTACCGGCGGACGCTGATCGAGTTCGCCCGCGAGCTAAGTTCGGAAACCGACCTGGACCACATGCTCGGCTCGGTGGCCGACCGCCTGATGCGGACCCTGTCCATCCAGCACGTCGCGTTTTTCCTCTGGGACGAGGAGCGCGCCTGCTTCCGGCTGAAGATGGTGGCCGGGGAACGGGACACACTGACCGCCCGGCCGGGCGAGGACCGGGCTCTCGATCTGAGCTTCCTCAGCGAGAAACCCGGGCGCCCCTACCTGTTCATCGAGCGCACCCGCCACCTGATCGACGTGGTCTCCCGCAACTGGCCGGCTTCGGTGCGCCAGACCATCGCTGATCTGGATCTCACCTACTACGTGCCGTGCACCGTGCGCGGCCGGACCATCGCCTACCTGGGCACCAGCCGCACCGAAAAGGGCGATTTCCTCTCCAGCGACGACCTGGAACTGCTGGTGACGCTATCCAATTACGTCGGCATCGCCATCGAGAACGCCCGCCTGTACCATTCCCTCCAACGCAAGGTGGACGAGTACGAGCGCCTCAAGGAGTTCAGCGAGAACATCGTCGAATCCATCAACGTGGGGATTCTGGCGGCCGACCTCGACGACCGCGTCGAAAGCTGGAACACGCAGATCGAACGCCTGACGGGCATCCCGCGCGAGGAGGCGCTGGGGCGGAAGCTCTCCGAGCTGTTTCCCGAGGAACTGGCCCAGCGCTTCGAGCAGGTCCGCGGCGAACATGGCATTCACCACATCATGAAGTTCGTGCTGCGGCCGCAGGACCTCCCCGGGCGCGTGGCGCCGCACAGCCACCCGGCGGGTGGCAACGGCAACGGCGGCGCCGGGACCGGCGGCGGCGCCGAGCCGCTGCTGGCCGAATCCACCGTCAACGTGGCCATCGCGCCGCTGGTCTCCAAGGACTACCAGCAAATCGGCCGGCTCATCATCTTCGACGACATCACCGAGCGCGCCGAGCTCGAGCAGCGCCTGATGCAGGCCGACAAGCTGACCTCGATCGGGCTGCTGGCGGCCGGCGTGGCGCACGAGGTCAACACGCCGCTGACGGTGATCTCCACCTACGCCCAGATGCTTGGCAAGCAGGTCTCCGGCGACGAGCAGAAGTCGAAGATCCTCGAGAAAATCGCCAAACAGACCTTCCGCGCCAGTGAGATCGTCAACTCGCTGCTGAACTTCTCGCGCACCTCGACCACCGAATTCGAGGAAGTGGACCTCAACCGGGTGGTGCGGGAAACTCTCGGTCTCATCGAGCACCAGCTTGAGAAGTCGCGCATCGTGGCGCGGCTGGATCTCGAAGACTCGCTGCCGCCCATCCGCGGTAACGCCAACCGCCTCCAGCAGGTCTTCCTGAACCTGTTTCTCAACGCCCGCGACGCGATGGGGAGCGGCGGAGTGCTGGAAGTGCGCACGCGCTGCGGGAGCGATACGGTGGGGGTGGAGGTGGCCGACAGCGGCCAGGGCATCCCGCCCGAGCACCTCCAGCGGATCTTCGATCCCTTCTTCACCACCAAGGGATCCCGCAAGGGGACGGGCCTCGGGCTGTCCGTCACTTACGGTATCGTGAAAGAGCACGGAGGCAGCATCGGCGTTGACAGCCAGCCCGGCGCGGGCACCCGCCTCCAGCTCGAATTTCCCTTGACCAAGAAGCCCGTAAATGCCTGACGATCCGCCGATTGATGAACCGGTCGCGCCGGCCGCCAAAGGCCGCATCCTGGTGGTGGACGACGAGGAGGAGATCCGCGAGAGCCTGGACGCGCTCCTGTCGCTCGAAGGCTACCAGGTGGAGATGGCGCGCGACGGCGCCGAGGGATTGCGCAAGCTGGAGAACTCGGCCTACGACCTGGTGCTGCTCGACCTGATGATGCCCGGCCGCTCGGGCATGGAAATCCTGGAGGAAATCCGCGAGCGCGACCGCGAAACGCCCATCTTCATGATCACCGCCTACGGCTCGGTGGAAGTGGCCGTCGGCGCGCTGAAGGCGGGCGCCAACGACTACTTCTCCAAGCCCTGGGACAACGAAAAGCTGCTGATCGAGATCGACCGCATGATCTCCAAGGGCCGCCTGGAGCGCGAGAACACCCAGCTCAAGCGCGCCCTCAAGCAGCGCTACAGCTTCCCCAACATCGTCGGCAAGAGCGAGCGCATGTTGCGCGTGCTCGACCTGGTGACGCAGGTCGCCCCCAGCCGCACCAATATCCTGATCACGGGCGAGACCGGCACCGGAAAGGAGCTCATCGCCAAGGCCATCCACGCCGCCAGCACCCGCGCCGAGCAGATGTTCATCGCCGTCAACAGCGGCTCCCTCCCCCCGGACCTGCTCGAGTCCACCCTCTTCGGCCACGTCAAAGGCGCATTCACC
>CAKZVG010000696.1 GCA_937921835.1 uncultured Bryobacteraceae bacterium
GCGCGGCCAGGTCGGCGGCCACCAGGGCCGCTTGCGGGCATCTCCGTTTCACCAGCGCCAGGAACTCGGGCGCGATGTCGAGCGCTGTTACGCGCAGTCCCCGGGCGGCGAACGCCGCGGTGTCCAGGCCCAGGCCGCAACCCGCGTCGAGCACGCGGTGGCCGGAGAGATGCCGGACAAAATCCTCGCGGCAGCGGGCGTGGAACTCGAAATCGTAGCCGGAATCCAGGCGCCGCTCCCATTCCCCGGCGATGCGGGCGTAGGCTTGCCGGTTCCGGCGCACGGCCTGCTCCGGGGTCTCGCTCATTCCTCTCCCCCCAGCTCGACCACGCGGCAGGTAACGCGCTGGAGCAGACGGCGCGAATGGGCGATGAAGAGCGCGGCCAAGCCGTGCTTGCGGCGCCAGTCGAGGACCAGGTCCAGGATCTGCGCCTGATTGAGCGGATCAAGCGAGGAGGTCGGCTCGTCGAAAACGACGAACTTCGGCTCCAGCATGAAAACCCGCACCAGCGCCAGGCGCTGGATCTGTCCCGCGCTCAGCTCGAAGGGGTAGCGGTGCAGCAGTCCGGCCTCCAGGTTCATCGATTCGCACAGCGCGCCGATAGCGCCGCCGTCGCTGCGGCCGTTGACAGCCAGAGTCTCGTGCAGCACGTCGATCACCCGGCGGCGTGGATTGAAGGCCAGCGTGGGTTCCTGGCTGACCCAGCCGAAACGGGGACGCAAGCGGCCGGGCGGCTGCCGCCGAATCTCACGCCCCATCCAGTAGACCTCCCCCTCCCAGGTGGGGATCAGATTGAGCATCGCCTTGCCGAGCGACGTCTTCCCGCAACCGCTCGGTCCGGACAGGCCCACGAACTCATTCTCCTCGATCCGCAGCGAAAGCGGGCCCGCCACCCAGCGGCGCTTCGCCAAGAGGGACGGGGCCGGATAATAGACCCGCAGGCCGCGGACTTCGAGCACCGCCGCGCCGGACGGCATCAGGCGCCGGCCCTCACGAGTTCCCGCGCGTAGGGGTGCGCCGGGTGGCGCAGTGCCTCCGGGCAAGGACCGCTCTCCAGGATCTCGCCCGCGCGCATGAAGTAGATCCGCCGCGCCAAATCCTCCACCAGGCCGATGTCATGGGTGATGAGCAGCATGGAGACGCCCGCGATTTCGCGCAGGCAATCGAGCACCCGCTGGCGGCTCAAGTCGTCCAGCCCGCGCGTCGGTTCGTCGACCAGCAGCAGCCGCGGCGAATTGATGAGGCTCATGGCGAGCATGGCGCGCTGGTTCATGCCGCCGCTGAGTTGAAAGGGATAGGAGCGGTGGACGCGGGCGGGATCGCGGAATCCCATGCGATCGAGTAACTCCAGCGCGCGGCGCCGCGCCTGATGCCGCGCTTCCGGATGGTGCAGCGTCCAGGCCTCCTCGATTTGCGCCCCGACCGTGACCACGGGATTGAAGAAGCGTTCCGCGTTGGACCAGCACATGGCGATGTCCCGCCCGCGCAGTGCGGCGGCGGTGCGCGGGTTCAGCAGATCGAGCCCGCCGAAGCGCGCGCTACCCGCGACGCGCGCGTTGCGCGGCAGCAGTCCCAGCAACGCCAGCGCCAGCACAGTCTTGCCGCAACCGCTTTCGCCCGCCAGCGCGACGCGTTCGCCGGGAGCGGCGGCGAGCGCGACATCCTTGAGCGCCGCCACCTCGCCGCGCGGCGTGCCAAAGCTGACCGAAAGGCCGTCCACTTCGAGTCTCACGGCGCATCCCCCTCTCGGCGCACGCGGGCCAGGTCGATCTTGAGGAACGGGTCGATGTGAATCTCGGCGAGTCCGCGCCGGTAGGCGAAGTGGTAACGCTCGTGGTAGAGCGGCAGGAAGGGCTTCTCGGCGGCGAGCAGGTCGAGGATGGCGTGGAAGCGAGCCTCCTGCTTGGCAAGGTCCGAAGCGCCCAGGGCCTGCTCGAACATCTCGTCGAGCGTCTTCGAGGCGAAGCCGGTCGAGTTGCCGATGCCACGCACCCGCATTCCTTTCGAAAAGGCCAGCCGGCGGATGAGCAGTTCGGGCGTTCCGGTGGGCGCCGAAAGCGGGTAGAGCGTGAGATCGAAGCGCCCGCCCTGGATGGCTTTCTGCCAGGCGCCGGATTCGAGCGACTCCACCCGGATCGCCAGGCCAAGCCGCTCGAAATAGTCGGCCAGATAATCGGCGGCGTAGCGGTAGCCCCAGTTCGACAGGTCGTTCTGGCTGAGCAGCAGCAGGAGCGGTTCGCGCGCCACGCAGAGCGTGGCTTGGGCGTCGGGCGAGGTGGAGAAGCGGCGGCGGTCCCAACGGGCGGCCGAGGGAATCAGGAAGTCGTGGGCGGCGGTTCCCGCTCCGCGCAGGATCAGCGACGCCAGTCCGGCGCGGTCGAGCCGGCGGTCGAAAGCGTCCCGGCAGCGGCGCCCGGCGAAGACGCCGCGCGCGCAGTTGAACAACAGGTAATGGGTGATGGCCGCCTCGCGCGCCTCGACCACGATCTCCGGATGGGCGCGCAGCATCGGGACATAGGATACGGGCACGCCGCCGTGGTGCGCGATGAGGTCGATGTCGCCCCGCAGCAGCGACATCACGCGCACCGCCGGATCCGGGATGACCCGGAACTCGATCTCGCGGAAGTAGGGCCGCCCGCGATGATGGCCGGCGAAGGCACGCACCCGGTCGTACTCGCCCACGCGGGTCTCCACGAACTGGT
>CAKZVG010000697.1 GCA_937921835.1 uncultured Bryobacteraceae bacterium
GCGAAAACAGCGAGATGGCCAGCACCAGTTGCTCCTCGGCGGGAACCGTGTCGAGCGACGAGGCGGCGTCCACCAGCATCTCGCGCATTGTCCGGCGCAGCGCCGGCAGGCGGTCGAGTTTCTTTTTGCGCAGCGCCTCGACCTGCGGCCGGGTGGGGCGCGGATTGAACGGACTGATGCCGGGTGCGGTGGCCAGCGCCACCTCGGCCGTGAACACCGCGCCGTAGCCTTCCAGATACACCCCGCGCGTCATGCCCAGCAGGTCGTAGGGATGCTCCACCACGTCGCGTTCGAGGCGCTTGTCGAAAGCCTTCTCCATGGCCGCGATGGCAGGCCGGGAGACCGCCGCCGCGCCGCCAACCGCCGCCGCCAGAAGCACCGCCGCCAGCGCCCTCATTGCGCGCCTCCGATCTGGCTGCTGGCCAGATACATGCGCGCAAATTGCTTGCGCAGCAATTCGAAGTTGCTTTCGACCGCCGCCATTTCGGCGCGGCGTTCGAACTCCATGCGCCGTTCGGCTTCCCGCACCGCCTCGGCGATGCGCGCCGGCTGCCGCGCCTCGGCCGCCGCCACGGCTTCCTTCACGGCCGTTTCGATGCGCCGCTCGATCGCCGCCATGTCGGCGCCCGCTGCGGGCGGAGCCGCCGCCGGCGGGCGGGCCAGAAACCCGTGCGCCACGATGGCCGCCGCAAGCAGCGCCGCCGAGGCGAACGCGAGCCGCGGCCCCGAGCGCCAGAAGCGCCGCCACCAGCCGGGCTCGAAGACCTGATCGGAGACGAAGGCGATGCGCCGCGGCATCTCTTCCTCGGGAAGCGCCCGCAGCACCGCGCGCGTCAGGGCCACCCGCTCCAGTTCCTCGCGGCAGCCCGCGCACGCGCGCAGGTGATCCTCCACCCGCCGCCGCTCTTCGAGCGCCGCCTCACCCAGCGCGTAAGCTTTCAAATCGAATTCGGCACAGTTCATCCGGCACCCCGCGTATCGATCGGAGCGAGGGTTTCCTTCAGCAGGTCGAGGGCGGCGTAGACGCGGGACTTGACGGTCGAGACCGGGCAGGAGAGAATCTCCGCCATCTCCTCGAACTTGAATCCCTGGCAGACCTTGAGCAGCACCGCCTCGCGCTGGTCCTGGGACAAACGCGCCAGGGCGGATTCCACCGCCAGCGCGGCCTCCACCGGATACATCCGCCGGCCCTGCGCCGGGGGCTCGAAATCCGCCGCTCCAGCGCCCTCCGGCCGCGGCCGCCGCAACAGCGAGTACGCCTCGTTGTGCGCGATGCGGAACAGCCAGGGCGCGAAACGGGCCGCGTCCTCCAGCTTCCCCAGGCTCTGGTAAGCCTTGAGGAACACCTCCTGCGACAGGTCGAGGGCGTCCTCGCGGTTGCCCACCAGCCGCAGCAGGTAGTTGAAGATGCGCTTCTCCCAGCGCGACACCAGCAGGTTGTAGGCGTCCACGTTGCCGCGGCGCGCCTTCCCGATGAGGTCGCGGTCCTCAACCTCCCGAAAGATCAACTCTTCGGCTCCATGGATATGACGCCGGCGGGGCGGAAAAAGTCGATGCGGGCCGCAAGCGCCCGGAAACTCCATTATGCGCCTGCAACCCGCCGGCCTTGCGGGTGGCCTGCTCCGGCCGTTCCCGTCCCGTTCGGGGCGTCTACAGCATTTCGAAGAACAAGGCGTCGAGGACCGTGACCGCTTCCTTGCCGCGGCCCGAGAGGGTCTCCTCGCCGGGGGACAGCCACGGCACCGGTTTGCGCCACTCCTCCTCGGGCAGGACCGTGATGCCCTGCCGCTCAAGCACCGCCTCGATCTGATTCCGCAGTTTGGTGAGTACCGCCACCGCTTTCGCGTCCGCGGTTTCGCCGAACAGAGTGAGCGGGTCCTTGGCGGGCCCGCCTTCCAGGCTCTCTGCAACCGTTTCAATTCCCGGTTCGTGCATCGCGCCGTTTTCGAACTCCGTCAGACTGCTCAGGGTGATTACCGCGAACGGCGCCACCAGCGAGACGGCCACCGACCATCCCGTCCGGCCGCGCCCTTCCACCGTCACGGAATTCAGCTCCGGTTCAAGGAACTCCTCGTCCTCGCCGAACCCGTCAAACCCGCCGCCCTCGTCCTCGAACTCGTCAACCTCCGGGTAGTCTTCGATTTCGGCCGTAAACTCGAACGGCTTGCCGGCCGGGCTGAGAAAGTAGAGATGGTAGGAACGCGAGGTCCCGATCTCGGGCAACCATTCGTCCTCGTCCTCAACGCCGGCCGCGGGAGACTCCGGTTCCGGTTCGATCTCGTGAAAGAGCGCCACGCCCTTTAGCCGCCGGAGCCGGTCTCCGAGTTCTTCTTCGATTTCTGAAAACCAGGCGCCGCCGTCCTCGCTGTCGTACCACATCTCCACCAGGTTCTCGGGAAACGCCTTTTCGAGGGCCTCGCGCACATCCACCCGCAGCGCCGGCGCTTCGCGCCTGGGGTTCTTCTTACGCGGCATGGCTCACTCCTTCGCGAACGTGCCGGCGGCGTGCGCCGACGCCCGCGCGTAAACGGTATCCAGAAACTCCAGCAGACCGGCGCCGCCGCGCCAGAACGGGAACTTCCCGAGGCGCCGCGCCAGGGCGGCCCCGGCGGGCGCCGGCGGCGGCGCCCCCAGCAGACCGGCAGGCAACTCGGGCTCGGCCCAGAAGGCCGCGGGCGCGGCGGGCAGAGGTTCGGGCGGAAGCGCGCGCCCGGCGGGACCGGCGCCTGCGGCGGGCGCTTCGCCGAGCAGCGCCACGAACTCGCCGCGCTCCATGCCGCGCAGCTTGAAGAGCAGGAACGGATCGCGGTCGAACTCCTCGCCCAGCAGATAGTACACCGCCGCGATATGTTTGCACGGGTTCGACCAGTCCGGGCAGGAGCATTCCGTCTCGAGATCGCTGTGCCGCTCCGGAAACAGTGCGACCTTGGCGGCGCTGAAGGCCTCCTCGATCTCGCGCGGCATCTCCCCGGCCAGCAGCTTCGAGGCGAAGACCGCCTGGCCGGAGACCGCCCCGGCCACGGCGCTCCACTGCCTGGGGCGGAGCGGCTTCAGCTTGATCGTCACCTTGTACGGCGACGGCCGCGAGCCCTGCACCTTGGCCGAAATCTGTCCCTTGGCGATCTCGATCGACAGCACCTGCCCGCTGCGCGCGTAGGAACGCCCGCGCCCGAGACGCGCTCCGATCTGGAAGCTCTCGAGCACGGCAATCCAGCGCCTGGCCCACCAGCTTCCGCCGCCCAGGCCGCCGCGCCCCGATTGCGCGCGGATTCCACCCTTGGCCGCGCGCGGCCGCGACTTCGGAAAACGCCACCCGTAGTCATCCCAGCGGCTCATCGTCTCATTCTCCCACCGCCTCCTTGCGCAGCGCGAACAACTCCCGCAACTGGGCGTTGGACAACTCGCTCAGCCAGGCTTCGCCGGCGCCGACCACGCGGCCGGCGACATCCTTCTTCCGCTCGATCATTTCGTCGATCTTCTCTTCGAGCGTCCCCACGCACACGAACTTGCGCACCTGCACGTTGCGCGTCTGCCCGATGCGGAAGGCGCGGTCGGTGGCCTGGTTCTCGACCGCCGGGTTCCACCAGCGGTCGAAGTGGAACACATGGTTGGCGCGCGTCAGGTTCAGCCCCGTGCCGCCCGCTTTCAGCGAGAGCAGGAAGACGCGCGGGCCGTCCTCCCGGGCGAATCGCTCCACCATGGCGTCGCGCTGCTTCTTCGTCGACGCGCCGTGGAGATACATCACCTCGATGCCCAGGCTCTCCTGGAGGTGGCGGCGCAGGATGGCGCCCATCTCGGTGAACTGCGTGAAAACCAGCGCGCGGTCGCCGCTTTCCACGACCTCCTCCATCATCTCTCGCAGCCGCGCCAGTTTCCCGCTGCGCCCCTCCAGGGCCGAGTTGTCCTTGAGGAACTGCGCCGGGTGATTGCAGACCTGCTTGAGCTTCATTAGCGTGGCCAGCACCAGTCCCTTGCGCTCGATGCCCTCGGCGGATTCGATCGCCTCGCGCGTCTCTGTGACCACCGCTTCGTAGAGTGAAGCCTGCTCCTTGGTCAGGTTGCAGAAGACCTTCATTTCAAGCTTGTCCGGCAGGTCGGCGATGACGCTCCGGTCGGTCTTCAGGCGGCGCAGAATGAACGGCCCGGTGATGCGCCGCAGCCGTTCCGAGGCCTTGCCGTCCGAGTACACCTGAATGGGAACGAAGAAGCGCTTGCGGAAAGTGCTCTGCGAGCCGAGGAAGCCCGGGTTGAGGAACTCCATCAGGCTCCACAGGTCGCCGACATTGTTCTCCACCGGCGTTCCGGTGAGCGCGATGCGGTAACCGCACTTGAGCGAGCGGGCGGCGCGCGCCTGTTTGGTCTCCGCGTTCTTGATGTTCTGCGCTTCGTCCAGGATGACCCCGGCCCATTCCATCTCCTCCAGCACGGCTTGATCCCGGTGGAGCAGCGCGTAACTGGAGACCACCAGCGCGTGGCGCCCGGCCTCGCGCCGGAAGGCCGCGCCGCGATTGCGCGCGATGCCGTGATGCACCAGCACCGGCAGCTCGGGCGTGAACCGCTCCGCCTCCTTCTTCCAATTGCCCACCACCGATGTGGGGCACACCAGCAGCGCCGGGCGGCCTTCTCCCGCGGCCCGTTCGCGCTGCAACAGGGCCAGTGTCTGGACGGTTTTGCCGAGCCCCATGTCGTCGGCCAGGCAGGCGCCGAGCCCGAGGCTCTTGAGAAACGCAAGCCAGGAGAAGCCGCGCGCCTGGTAGGGACGCAGCGTGCCTTGGAAGGCTTCCGGGGGCGCCAGTTCCTCAAACGCCATCCGCCCCTGAAGCCTGTCGAGCAGCTCGCCGAGCGAGCCCGCGGCGGTGACGCCATCGACTTCGAGCGGACCCGCCGCGCCGCCCGCGCCGACCGCCATCCGCACCAGGTCGCGCACGGTAGCGGCGCCCTTGGGGTTCTTCTTCAGGAAGTCGAGCGCCTGACGGATGGCCTCGGCGTCCACCTCCACCCATTGGCCCCGCAGCTTTACCAGCGGAGCCTTCAGCCTGGCGAGAGCGGCAAGTTCGGCGCGCGTGATGGTCTCGCCGCCCAGGGCGAGTTCCCAATCGAATTCCACCAGCGAGGAGAGCGAAAGCCCGGCCGCGCCCGCCGCGGTCTGCCCGCGCACCCGCGCGCGAGCGGTGAGCGCGGCGCGCGTCCCGGTGCGCGTCCACCAGGAGGGCAGCATGACGCCGAAGCCGCTTTGCTCGAGTGCCGGGGCGGTGAGGCGCAGGAATTCGTGCGCGCCGCCGGCGTCGAGTTGGTAGCCCTCGGGCGCTTTCTCCTTCAGGCTGCGTTCAACGCGCGGGCAGATGGCGGCCGCCTGGGCGAGCGAGACCAGCAGGTGCTCGCGCACCGCCGCGGCGTCCTGGCCGATGGCGGAGAGGAGTGTGCGAGAGGGCTTCCAGGCCTCGGAGGCATCAATCAACAGACTGGGGTCCTTCGTACCCTGGAGCAGGTAGCGCACCCGCCACGGCCGCTCCGGCTGCCCGGGTTCTTCCAGGCGGAACGACAACCGTACGGGCGCGCGCGCGAAGACCTCGACCGGGCGGCGCCACTCGGCGATCTGCCCGGCCAGCGCGGCCAGCTCCTTTGGGCCGGCCGCGACCGTGGCGCCGGGCGAGACCAGCGCGCGCAGCCAATGGTCGTGGACGCTTTCGGCCGGGCTGGGAGCGGCTGCGCCGGAAG
>CAKZVG010000698.1 GCA_937921835.1 uncultured Bryobacteraceae bacterium
CCGGCCTCCTCCGGGCGCGCTTCGCGCGCTCCCGTACCGCGTCAAAACCGGGCCGGACTTCGTCTGCTATGTTTGAGGCGGATGAGGAGCCCTGCGAACCGATGACCGTGGAACTGCTGAGCGGCTTCGACCTGCACCTGCTGCGGGAAGGCACGCATTACCGGATGTACAAGAAGCTCGGAGCGCACGTCGTGCAGGGGCCGGAGGGCCCGGGCGTGCACTTCGCGGTCTGGGCGCCCAACGCACGCGCCGTGTCCGTCATCGGCGAGTTCAACCATTGGGAAGAACACGCCCACCCGTTGGCTGCGCTGGGCGATTCCGGCATCTGGCGGACGTTCGTCCCCGGAGCGCATTCCGGCCAGCTTTACAAGTACCGCATCTCGACCCCTGACGGCCGCACCTTCGACAAGGCCGATCCGGTGGCGTTCGCGGCCGAGCCCGCCTACGGCACCGCCTCGAAGATCTGGGACCTGGGCGCCTATGAGTGGGGCGACGGCGACTGGATGTCCGCGCGCCGCGCCGCAAGCGCCCCCGACGCTCCGGTGTCCATCTACGAAGTGCACGCCGGCTCCTGGCGGCGCGTGCCGGAGCAGGCCAACCGCTGGCTGAGTTACCGCGAAATGGCGCCGCTGCTGGCCGATTACGCCTCGGCGATGGGCTTCACCCACGTGGAGTTCATGCCGCTGACCGAGCATCCGCACGACGCAAGCTGGGGCTATCAGCCCACCTCCTACTTCGCGCCCACGTCCCGCTTTGGTACGCCCGGCGACTTCAAGCTGCTGGTCGATACGCTGCACCAGCGCGGCATTGGCGTAATCCTCGACTGGGCGCCGGCGCACTTTCCCGCCGACGCCCACGGTCTCGTGTCCTTCGACGGCGGCCCGCTCTACGAGCGCGCCGGCGATGGCGGCGTGCATCCGGATTGGGGCACTCTCCGGTTTGACTTGAGCCGCCACTGGGTGTGGGCGTTTCTGATCAGCAGTGCGCTGTTCTGGCTGGAGGAGTATCACATCGACGGGCTGCGCGTGGACGGAGTCGCGTCGATCCTCTACCGCGACCACCGCGACCGCGCCGGCTGGGCTCCGTCCCCGCTGGGCGGCAACGAGGACATCCATGGCATTCAGTTCCTGCGGGAGTTGAACGAGGTCGTCCATCGCGAATATCCGGAAGCCGTCACCATCGCCGAGGAGTCCAGCGCCTGGCCGCAGGTCTCGCGTCCGGCCTGCGATGAGGGCCTCGGCTTCGGAATGAAATGGAATATGGGCTGGACCCACGACCTGCTCGATTACCTCTCGAAGGATCCCGCTTACCGCTCCGGCTACCACCATCACCTCACCTTCAGCCTGGTGTACACCTTCCAGGAGAACTTCGTTCTTCCCGTCTCCCACGACGACGTCGCCGAGGGCCGGGGCTCGCTGCCGGCGAAGATGCCGGGCGACGCCTGGCAGCGCCTGGCCAACGTACGCCTGCTTTTCGGCCACCTCTTCGGCCATCCCGGCAAGAAGCTCCTCTTCATGGGCTGCGAGTTCGGCCAGTGGAGCGACTGGCATTTCGACACCAGCCTGGACTGGCACCTGCTCGCCGAACCGGCGCATGCCGGGCTCCAGCGCTGGGTGCGCGACCTCAATACCTTGTATCGCGGCGAACCCGCCCTCCATCAGTTGGACTTCGAAGCGCCGGGCTTCGAGTGGGTGGACTGCCACGATCACGCCAACAGCGTCATCAGCTACCTGCGGCGCGGCCGCAGCCCGCACGACGTGCTGTTGTTCATCTGCAATTTCACGCCGGTGCCGCGCTACAACTACCGCGCCGGCGTCCCGTGCGCGGGTTACTGGCGCGAAGTTCTCAACAGCGACGCCGCCATCTACGGCGGCAGCGGCTTGGGCAACACCGGCGGACTGGAGGCTTCGCCGGTCCCGTCGCACGGCCGGCCTGCTTCCCTGAATCTTACCCTGCCGCCGCTGGCGGTGGTGGTTTTCAAACCGGCCGCACCCGGCGAGTACGGCGGGTGAAACCGGCCGGCTGCGCGGAGATCCCGCACTTCTTTTACGGCGGTGACTCGACGAACGCCACCAGGTCGCCGGTCCGCCGCGGGCTCAGGTGCGCGGTGCGGCAGGCTTCGAGCAGCGAGGGCGTCTTGAACGCGCGCTGCGGCACGCGGCGGCCTTCGGCGTCGGTGGTGAAATCGAACTGGCCGTGCGTACCCGCGTCGTGGAGCTGGTTGTCGGTGTAGAGCGGCTAGGGGTGGCAGGCCCCGCGCCACGGCGGCGGCGCGACGCGGACCCGGCTCGGGCTGGAGCGGGCGCGGTAGGCGTCGATGGCGCGCGCGTCATCCTCCCGCGGCGCAGAGCGCGGACACAAGCAGCCGCATGGAGCACCTCCCGGACAATCAGGTCCATTCTGCTACAGGGCGGCTACATGTACGGCGGCACTTCGATGCCCAGCACGGCGAGCGTGTCCTCGAGCTGGCGGCGGAAGTAATCCGTCATCCACAGCAGGAAGACGCGCCGCTCCGGGTTCTCCTCGGCCAGCACCGGGTACTCGTGATAGAAGTTGTTGAAAGCCTGCGCCAGTTGGAAGGCGTACTTGGCCACGTGCGCCGGCTCGCCCGAGGCGATGGCCCGTTCGATGGCCGAGCCGCTTTTCGACGCGGCCAGCAGAAGCTGCCAGAAGTCCTCGGATTCAAGCTGCCGCGCCATGGCTTCGCGCGGGAGAGCGCGCGCGAAGTCCGGCATCGCTCCGCCGCGCTCCTCGAGCTTGCGCAGGATGTTGCGCGCGCGCACCGCGGCGTATTGCACGTAAGGACCGGTTTCGCCCTCGAAGCTCAGCGCTTCCTGGAAATCGAAGGCGATGACCGTGTTGCGCGTGAACTTCAGCATGAAGTAGCGCAGCGCGCCGACGGCGATCTGCATCGCCACGCGGCGGCGTTCCTCGAGCGGCGCTTCCGGATGCCGGGAATCCACTTCCTCGGCCGCCTTCTCGGCCAGCTTGTCAATCAGGTCGTCGGCCTTTTCGCCCAGCCCGAGCCTCCCGGATACAAGCACGTAGGGCGCCCGCTTTTCCTCCTCGCTCAACGCGATGCCCAGCTCGACGCAGCTCCGCGGGGAGAGCGCCACCATTTCATAAGAGAAATGGACGGACCGCGCGGCCTGCTCCTCGAAGCCCAACGCGCGCAGCCCGGCGACCACGACCTTCTGCAAGTACGCCTGGCGGATGTCGATGACGTTGTAGACGCGCGCGCCGGCGCCGAAGCGCGGCGCCCCGGGGTCGCCCTCGCCGTCCGTGCTGACCCAGACCTCGCGGCCGTCCGGATAGCGGCTCCAGCGGCGGTAGCGGAAGTCCTTGCCAAGCAGGCCGAACTTCCAGAGCTGGTAGGCGATGTCCTTGCCGACGTAGGTGACAGTGCCGTTGGAGCGCACGATGACCTTGCTGTCCTCGGTGCCCGTCTCCTCGCCGAACGCCGCCGCGGGCATGACCCAGCAGCCGGCGTTCTTGCCTTCGGTCTCGAGATGAATCGCGCCGCGCTGCTTGAGCAGTTCAAAGGCGGTGGCCCAGAACTTCAGGCGCAGGATCTCGCTTTCGCGCGGCAGCACGTCGTAGACGATGCCGAGACGCAGCATGGTGGCCAGATGCGCCTGGACGATGGCGTCGGCCACGGCGTGCGCGAGCTCGGCCGCCTCGCCTTCGCCGCGTTCGATGGAGTGCAGCGTTTCCGCGCGCCAGGCAAGCGCCTCCGGGTTGGACTTATAGAGCGCCGACGTGCGCGCGTACAGGTCCCAGCAGTAGTAATCAAAACGCGTGGTCCCGATCAGCCGGCGGACGTCTTCGGCGTTTTTGTGTTCCAGATGCAGGAACCCCACCACCACGTCGGCCACCTGCACGCCGGTGTTGTCGATGTAATTTTGCACCTCGACTTCGCGCCCGCGCGCGCGCAACATGCGCACGAACGTATCGCCCAGCACCGCGTTACGCAGGTGCCCGATGTGCGCCGCTTTGTTGGGATTGATGTTGGTGTGCTCGACGATGATCTTGCCGTCCGCTTCCGCGCCCGCGCCAGCGCCCGCCACGCCTTCCAGCAGCGCCCGCCCGTAGTAGCCGCGGTCCAGCCGCACGTTCAGGTAGCCGTTGCCCGCCGGCTCGATCCGCGCCACCCCTTCGACCGGCTGCATTCCCTCCGCGATGGCCGCCGCGATGGCGCGCGGCGGCTGCCGCAGTTGCCGCGCAAGCTGGAATGCCGCCGGCAGCGCCAACTCGCCGAAACGGGAATCCTTGGGCTGCTCGATGGCGCTCCCGGCCTGGATGCCGTAACGCGTCGTGAGATACGCCGACACAGCTTCCGCGATGCGTTTTTCAAGGAGATGGAACACAGAAGTAAGAGTATAGCAGGCGGGGCCGCGCCGACCCCGGCGGCCGTGGCTGCGCGGCTCGGACTTCGCCGCCGGCTGCTACCGGCCGGCGGGTCCGCGGCGCAGCAGGCCGAGCGCGGCCAGGCCTCCGCCGATCAGCACCAGCGTGGCCGGCTCCGGATTCCCGGAGTGGGGCAGGGAGACCGGATCCAGGCGGAAGGCGCGCAACTCGCCGCCCAACAGCCCCGCGCCCGCGATCTGCCCAAAGTTGTTGATCGCGTACGCTTCGGTCAGCAGCCAGCCCGAACCGGCCGGAAGGCGCGTATTGAGGTCCGCCATCTCGCCGCCGCTCCACAGAAACGCGCGCGGGCCGGATCCGGACGCCAGCCAGGAGTAGCCCACCACCCATCCGGCGCCGTTAATCCCGTAGGCGTAGCTGTTGCCCCCGCCCAGCGTGCCGAGCTCCCGCATCGCTCCTCCGGAGTACAGGAACGCGCGCATCCAGCCGTCGGCGGCGGTCGAGTGGCCCACCACCTGGCC
Organism: uncultured Bryobacteraceae bacterium; assembly: GCA_937921835.1. Taxonomy (GTDB): domain Bacteria; phylum Acidobacteriota; class Terriglobia; order Bryobacterales; family Bryobacteraceae; genus CAKZVG01. Next base: position 4,887 of record CAKZVG010000698.1, read on the forward strand.
GCTCGAGTTAATTCCGTGCGCATAGCTGTTCAAGCCGCCCAGCGTGCCGAGCTCGAGCAGCATCATTTCCGGCGTCCACATGACGGCGCGGAAGAAACCGCCGGAGGTCATCGCCGTGCCCGCCGCCGCGCCCGCATCGTTGACGGCGTACGCCGCGCTCCAGACGCCACCCGGCAGCGTGCCGAGATCCGACATGTTCCCCTGGCTCCACCGGAAAGCGCGGCCCTGTCCGGATGGGGTGGCGGCCAGGCCAACCACCGTGCCGGCTGAATTCACGGCCAGGGCCTCGCTCCCGGCGCCGCCGAGCGTGCCCAGTTGGGTCACCGCCCCGCCGCTCCAGATGACCGCCTGCCTCTGGCCGTTGTGATAAGCCGTTCCCGCCACCGTCCCGGCGTCGTTGATCCCGTTGGCTTGTCCCGCCCACAGGTCCGCCGGAGGGGCGCCTGCCCCAAGCTGTACGCCGCGAACATCGTGTTGCGGGGTCAGCGACCGGCCCGCCGCCAGTCCCGAGGAGTTCAGGGCGAACGCGGCGCTTCCGCCTCCCAGGGATCCCAGATCGATGACCGTGTACATCGGCCCGGCCGCCAGGGGGACGGCCAGGGCGATGCCGGACAGCATCAATGGCAGGTGGTTGCGCATGGTACTCACTCCCGAGTCCGAAGCGCCGCCCGGGAAGCCGCGGACCGCGCTTGTCGCGTCGCTCAAGAGCATCAGTATGCCACGCCTTCCGGGAAAGAAGAACAAACTTATTTGCTAATTCACCCCTTGCTTACCTGGAATTTGTACTGGTAGATGCGTGATAGGGCGTACGGACCAGGGGGTAATATCCCCCACGCGATGCAAGGTGCGGGCGGGCGCTTCCCCGAGTGGGCTATGATACCTCAACGATGCCGGAAGCAAAGCTCGACTCCGCGGTGGGCGCGCCATCCGCCACCGATTCCTCCCAGCGGCCCAAGTTCGCCCGCCTGGCGGTGCTGGTGGGGATCTACTTCGCCATCGTGTGGCTGTTGCCACGGCCCGAGAGCGTGACGCCGCCAGGCTGGCGGCTGTTCGCGATCTTCGCCGCCACTATCGCGGGATTGATCCTTCAGCCGGTGCCGGGCGGCGCGCTGGTGTTAATGGCGGTCACGCTGGCGGCGCTGGTGGGCGGACTGACGATCCAGGAAGCGCTGGCTGGCTACGCCGACACTACCGTCTGGCTGGTGATGGCCGCGTTTTTCATCTCCCGGGCGCTGATCAACACCGGGCTGGCGCGGCGGATCGCGTTGTTTTTCGTGCGCCTGTTCGGCAAGAGCTCGCTCGGGATTTGTTACTCCTTGTCGCTCTCGGACATGATCCTGGCGACCATCATTCCCTCCAACGGCGCGCGTTCCGGGGGCGTGATTCTGCCCATCGTGCGCTCGATCGCCGAGTTGTACGGATCGTCGCCCGGAGCGACCGCGGCGCTGCTCGGGTCCTTCCTGATGACGGCCGTCTACCAGGGCATCTGCGTGACGGCGGCGATGTTCTTCACCGGACAGGCAAGCAATCCCCTGGCGGCGCAGATCGCCGGCCAGATGGGTTACCCGATCAACTGGGCGAGTTGGTTCGCGGCGGGCATTGTTCCGGGGCTATGCTCGCTGGCCCTGGTCCCGCCGCTGGTGATGCGGCTCAACCCGCCGCAGATCCGCCACACCCCCGAAGCCTCCGAGTTCGCGACGCGCGAGTTGAAAGCGATGGGCCGCATGAAAGGCCGCGAGATCGTTCTCGCCGTCACCTTCGCCGCCGTGTGCGGCATGTGGGTCACCTCGGGCTGGCACGGCGTGGACATCACCATCACCGCGCTGCTCGGAAGCGTGGCCCTGCTGCTTACCGGCGTGCTGCGCTGGGAGGACGTCAAGGGTGAACGCGCGGCCTGGGACATCTTCATCTGGTATGGCGGCTTGCTGCGCCTCGGCAAGGCGCTGAACGACACCGGCGTCACCACCGAGTTCGCCAAGGCAATAGGAGGCGTTTTCGGGGGAGCCACCTGGCCCGTTCTGCTGGCCGCAGCGCTGCTGATCTACTTCTACGCGCACTATGGATTCGCCAGCATCACGGCGCACATCCTGGCCATGTACCCGCCCTTCGTGGCGGTGCTGGTCGCCAAGGACGCGCCCATCGGCCTGGTGATGTTTTCCTTCGCCTGCTTCACGAATCTGGCCGCAGGCCTGACCAACTACGGCACCACCCCCTCGCCGATGTTCTTCGCCCACGATTACGTCCCCTTCCGGCGCTGGTGGTATGTCGGCTTCGTGGTCTCGCTGGCCAACATCGCCATCTGGTCGACGGTGGGCTTCGCCTGGTGGAAGCTGATCGGGATCTGGTAGCGGGGCGGGGCTAGCGCACCTGTTCCTCGATCTCGTCGAGCCAGTCCGGCCGCTTCAACACCTCGCGCGGCCGCGGCCCGTCCGGTGGCCCGATGATGCCGTCGCGGTACATCATGTCGAGGATGCGCGCCGCGCGGCCGTAGCCCAGCTTCAGCCGGCGCTGGAGCGTCGAGGTGGACGCCTTGCCCATCTCCAGCACCACCCGCACCGCGTCCTGGTACATGGGATCCTCGGCGCCGTTGAACTCCTCGCCCTCGACCGCTTCGCCGTCCTCGGCGGGCGGCGCCATCAGGTAGGTCGCGTCGTATTCCGGCTGCGCCTGGTTCTTCCAGAACTCGACCACGCGGTTGATCTCCGCCTCGGTGACCAGCGGACCGTGCACGCGCACCAGGCGCGAGGAGCCGGGCGGCAGGAACAGCATGTCGCCCTTGCCGAGCAGATGCTCGGCGCCCATCACATCGAGGATGGTGCGCGAATCGACCCGCGTGGCGACCCGGAAGCTGATGCGCGCCGGGAAGTTCGCCTTGATCAGCCCGGTGATGACGTCCACGCTCGGGCGCTGCGTCGCCAGCACCAGGTGCATGCCCACCGCGCGGGCCATCTGCGCCAGCCGGATGACCGTCTCCTCGACGTTGGCCCGCTCCACCATCATCAGGTCGGCCAGCTCGTCGATCAGGATCAGCACGTACGGCAGCGGCTTCAACTCCTCGTCCTCGTCCGCCGCTCCGGTCAGGGCGAACAGCTCGCGCGGGGTGGCGCGCAGCCGCTCCACTTTCTTGTTGTACTGGTCGATGTTGCGCACGCCTTGCGAGGCCAGCAGCTTGAGCCGCCGCTCCATTTCGAGCACCGCGTTGCGCAGCGCGTTGGCGGCTTTCTTGGCGTCCGTGATGACCGGCGTCAGCAGGTGCGGGATCCCCTCGTAGATGCCGAGTTCCACCCGCTTGGGATCCACCATGATCATGCGCACCTCCTCCGGCGTGGACTTGTAGAGGACCGACATGATCAGCGAATTCAGCATGACGCTCTTTCCCGACCCGGTCGAACCGGCGATGAGCAGGTGCGGCATCGACTCCAGCGCCGCCACCTTGATGCGCCCGGCCACGTCCTTGCCGAGCGTGATGGTCAGCCGCTGCGGCGATTGCTCGAACTCCTCGGACTCGAGGATCTGGCGCAGCGCGATCACCTCGCGCTTCTTGTTCGGCACCTCGATGCCCACGGTGGGCTTGCCCGGAATGCGCTGGATGAGGATGGATTCGGCCTGAAGACCCAGGCACAGGTCTTCCGACAGCGTCGTGATGCGGCTGTACTTGATGCCCGCCTCGGGCTTGAACTCGAAGGTCGTGACCACCGGCCCGGGGTTGATCTGCACCACGTTGCCGAGCACGTTGAACTCTTCGAACTTGGACTTCACGCGGGCGGCGATTTCGTGCAGTTCCTGGCTATCGTAAGCTGGTCTTCCGCTGGGCTCATTGAGCAGGCTGGTGGGAGGAAGACGGAACTCCACCGGCGCGCTTTCCCGCTCCGCTTCCGGCTCCGGTTCCGGTTCGGGCT
>CAKZVG010000699.1 GCA_937921835.1 uncultured Bryobacteraceae bacterium
GTTCCCGAAGGCCACGACCGTTTCGCCAGCGAGAAGGAGTTCGCCAAGCTCTCGGCCGGCTGGCCCATCACGCGCTTCGTCGAAGTCTGGAACGGCTTCGCCGGCGTGGTGCCCTTCAGCGACCTGCGACCGGTGAAGAAGTTCACCAACCGCAAAACCGCCGTCGCGCGCATCTGGTGCGCCATCCAGGCCCTGACGCCCGCCGCCACGCCCCAGGCGGACCCGGTCGCGCCGAAGAGGGCCAAGGTGGCCAAGGAGGCCACCGCCGCGGAAGGCACGCCCACGGCGCGCGAGGGCAGCAAGAAGGCCATCGTGTTGGAGTTGCTGCGCCGCAAGGAGGGCGCGACCTTGACCGAGATCGCCACGGTGACCGCTTGGCAGCCTCACTCCATCAGGGGCTTCCTCAGCGGACTCTCCAACAAGATGGGTGTGAAGATCGAGTCGTTCAAAACCACCAACGGCGAGCGGGCCTATCGCCTGGCCCAGTAGGCTGGTGCGCCATGATGATCGAGTGGGAGGACCACGGCGAGGAGGAGCGGCGGCTCCTCCTGCGCTACTTGGAGGCCACGAAGCCCCGGCCTTCCGCCAGCGAGTCGGGCGAGCCACGGAAGCTCGGCCGCTTCTGGCGCCTGGTGGGACGCCTCTACCTCGCCTACCTGCGCTGGCGTTACCGCGCCCAACTCCAGTAGCATTTCTCCGCCGCCCGGCCTCTGAGCCCGGCGGCGGTTTGCCTTCAACTGGCCTTGCGCAGGGCGTCCTCGACGGCTTCCGGGTGCCGGGCGATGACCGTGAGCAGCACGCGCGCCGGGCCGTCCGGCCGCGTCCGCCCCTGCTCCCAGTTCCGCAAGGTTGCCGGCTGAAACCCGAACTTCGCCGCGAATGCCGCCTGGCTCAACCCGAGGCGCTTGCGCATGGCGCGCACATCGATGCTGGGCACATTCACCGTGGTCACCCGAACCGGAACATCTTTTCCTTCCGCCCAATCCACCGCCTCCCTCAGGCTGGCGATGATCCGGCTGGGCCCGCTTGCCTTATGCCGCTTCATGGTGCGAGTGTTCTTCATTGCGCCATCCTCTTCCGGTACCCGGCAACCAGCCGGGGCAACAGCTTCTTCATCTCGTTCCGCTCGGCCTTGGTGAGATTCGCTTTCTCGTTCTTCGCGAAAACGCTGAGCAGGAACAGCGGGATCGACTCGTTGTGATAGTAGTAGATCACCCGCGCCCCTCCGCGCTTGCCGCGTCCCGAGGCCCTCCACCGCAGTTTCCGCGCGCCGCCGGTCTCCGGCATGACGTCGCCCGCCTCCGGGTTCGCGGCCAAGAGCCTGACCAGTTCATCGCGTTCCTCCTCCGTCAGCCTTCCGGCTGCGTCCCGCAAAAACCCGGGCGTCTCCACCACGGTCATCGGAACGAGGATCACAGTCACTACTCTACGCTATTAGCGTAAGCGGGGCAATGGTGTGATCGATCCTGCCATGCTGAATCCGCATTGACCAGCGGAAGATGCCATGGCATCTCACACAACGGGTTCGGCCGCGGCTGGCAGGAGCCGGGCGGCAGCGGAGCGCCCCAGGATTCCAGGCAGTTCGGCACGAAATCCCACACGCCGCGTTGGCAGAAGACGGTCCGGTTGCACTGCGCTCCGGGCAGCGTCGGAAGTGAATCCGGCAAGTCCTCCCAGTTCCAGTCCGTCGTTACTTCTCGCCGAGCCGTGGGCTGCCGCCGAATGGCTTGGGACCGCTTCCCGGCTTCCAACAAGCGGGCGTGGAACTCCGCCGAGTCATCACCGTACTCACTGCCGGATTCCGTTCCACCCGTGTCGAGCGAGGTCAACTGCTGGTCGATGGCGTGGAACATCTCCGCCTGGATCGTCTCCAGCAGGACCCGCCACGCCGCCGCTGGCCGCTGGAGGGCGCCGCTGTCGGGCGCTGGCAGGTGCTCCCACAGCATCGTTTCCCCGATCTGCACCAAATCCTCCTCGTCCACCGAGCCATTGGGGATGTACACCTTTTCCGCCAACCTACGGAGCAGGCGGCGGCAGCCCTCGATATTCTGCGGAACCATCACGCCCAGTCCGCTGCGGTAGCTGCGTTTCCGAAGCCGCCTGGCGATATGCGAAAACTGGTATCGCTGGTAGCGCAGGTGTGACGGCGGCTCCTCGGCGGAACTGCTTCCGTGCTCTTGCCCATGCCTGCCGAAATGGCAGATCACTCAAAGATCTCCGGCCTGAAGAAATCTTGCGAAGAGCCATTCACTCCCTGGGCTTGGCTTTGCCCCAACAAGCGCCGGCGGGCTTGTGCGCAGTCACGCGAAAACTGCTGGTCCCGCTGGTAGGCCCACTTCGGGTGCGACTGGTTCCACTGCTCGCGCAGCGCTTTCCAGGTGATCTCCTCTCCCGCCGTCGACCAGAACTTGGCCAGTTCGAGATGCTTGGCTGACATCGACCGGTGCCGGCGGCCGAAGTGGCGAAACCGAACCTCCCGATACAAGTTGGCCACCTCGCGCGGGCTCATCGCCGGGTCGATCTCCAGGTGCACCCGCGTCAGCGTGGAGATCGGCCAGCCCTGCCGCACCTGATAGGTGGACTCGGCGATGGGCGGCGTCGCGCCGGTGAGCACGAACGTCGTGGCGTGGCCCTTGCTCCAGCGGTACTGCACCGAGAGGGTCTCCGACAGCCACCGCAGCCAACCCAGAATGCCCTTGCTCGAAACCAGAATCCGGCGCACTTCGCCGGCGCCTGGAACGGCATAGTGCAAGATGTCGTAGCCGGTGTTGACGAGGTTGGAGGCGCCGATCGCGACAACCCCCACCTCGACCTCCTCCGGGGAAACATAGACCTTGATCCAAGGCTTGACTTCCTGCCGCCGGGCCAACGAAGCAAACCACCGGTCGAGTTGGCCGGCGGCGAGCAGCCGGC
>CAKZVG010000700.1 GCA_937921835.1 uncultured Bryobacteraceae bacterium
TGATCAGCGTGTTCTCCTGGCCCATTCCGGTGCCATGCATGGCGTAGTTGAACAGGACCGCGATGGGCTCGCCCGCGGCGGACTCCACCTTCACCACGGCCACCGTCTTGTCCGAGGGCCCGTCGGGATTCAGCCCTAGAAACCAACTGCCGTCGGACCGGCGCGCCACCCGGTTGATGTTCACATTCGCGCGGCCCTCGCCCGCCCCGATGCGCGCCGGGGCCAGCCGCTCCCCTGCTTCGCGCACGGCGGCCACAAGCGCTTCGCGAACCTGGTCCGCGTACTCAGCTTGCCCTGGCCGCCTCGCCCCCTCGCCGCGCGCTTCAATAGCGGGTGCGCCGTGCGTGTGGGTTGCCGTCAGAAGAATCGCTTCCACGGGGATGTCCGTCTCGCGGCTAATTCGCCCGGTCATCTGCTCCCAGAAGCCGTGACTGAAACCGATCAGGTCCGCCGAAATGATGGCGGCGCGCGCGTGGCCGTTGTCGAGAACGAGCGCCCGCACCCACAGCGGATCATGCACCCCCGTGTGCCCTCCCTGCCGGTTGCCGTAGCCGCTCATCAACAGAGACGCCTCCGGCGTCGGCGTGATGCCGATCTTCGCCGCCCCGGCCCTGAGCGCCCCGCACTGGGCCGCGGCAACAACCGCGCAAGAAACCGCCAGCGCCAGAATCAGGATCCATCGCAGGAATTCAATCACAGCGCGCCTCCTGAAAACCTGTCCGCGTCCATGCTACCGGCCGCCCGCGCCTGTAGCCATGCAGTCAGACGACCGCAGTTGCCTATAAACGGCTAGACCCGGCGCAGTGCGCTGGGTGCAGGGATTGTCGGTATCCTTCATGGCTGCCCGTCCTGGCAGACGGCACGCTGGAATCATGATGCCTCCGCTTCGCCTGTTGTTTGGAATCGCGTTGCTCTGGCTTTGGCAGCAGCCCGCCCCGGAGCCGGAACTGGAACCGCCGTCGGGTTTCCGCGCCCGCGGCATTGCCGAGGACGAGGTGCTTCTCTGGTGGCGGGACGATGCGCGGGGCGCCAGCCGCCTCCGGCTCGAATTCTCCAGGGATGGCGAGAACTGGTGTCCGCTCGCCGATCTTCCGCCCTCCGCTATCGTTTTCTCTGCGCGCGGCCTGCCTGCCGCTTCGACCTTCCAGTTCCGGCTGGGCGCCGTGGCAGAAGGGGGCGGCACCGCCTGGACCGAGCCCAGCGAAACCGCCACCTTTGCCCCATTGGGGGCGGGACGGCACTTGTATGTGCGCCCCGATGGCGACGACGAAGCCAGCGGCTCGGCGGAAGCTCCTTTCCGCACCATCGCCCGCGCCGTGGAGGCGGCCGAGCCCGGCGACACGGTCTGGATCGCCGGGGGCGTCTACCCGGAAAGCGTGCAGTTGAAGGGCGGCCACCCGGATGCCTGGATCAGCTACCGCAATCTGCCCGGCGAGCAGCCGGTGCTCGATGGCGGCGGCTGGCGCCATAACGGCCTCGCCGTGCACTGGACAGGGTTCGTCGAAATCCGGGGCATCGCCGCGCGCAATTTCAAGTACAACGGAATCTCCTGCCGCGAGACCGGCCCCGTCATCGTGCGCCGTTGCGAACTGTACCGCAACGGCTCGGCGGGCCTGGCGTTGAACTATTCCGCTTACCAGGCGCAACTGCTGGTGGAAGACAACGTCACCTATGAAAACGGCTGGGGCTACGGCTGGGCCAGCGGAATCCATCTCAACAACAAGCTTCAGGGCGAAAACGTGGTGCATGTCATCCGCCGCAATCTCAGCTACAACAACTTCGACGGATCCGATTACCATACCGACGGCAACGGCTTGATGTTCGACTTGGGCGGCACGGGCAGCTTTTGCCTGATTGAAAGCAACGTCTGTTACAACAATGGCGGACGCGGCATCAACGTGCTGGACGGCACGGCCTACGTATTGCACAACACCACGTTCCGCAATGGCTGGGACACGTCCTTTGAGTGGGCCGCCGCCGAGCTGGCCGTGGCCAACCATTACCGCAACGAGGCGAGCCGCTCGCTGGTGCGCAACAACGTCCTGTGGGCGCGGCCGAAGGTGCGCGGCTACGGCGGTGTGATCCACCTCGTGCGCGGAGCCCGGCCCGGTTTTCAGGGGAATCTCGTGTGGTCGGACGTTTCGGAAGAGGCCATGGCGCTTCCCGCCGGCGCCACCGCCTTCGCCGCGCCGCTGTCTTTCGTGGCGGTGCGAAAGGACGACGAGTTCACCGAGATCCACGGACGCAAGTTCCTGCGCATGGATTCCCGGAATTACGACCTGCGCCTGAAAGGCTGGCCCGCCGGCGTGCCAACGCCTCAGGACACGGGGCTGCGGATCGGATTCGGCGGCGCGCCCCGGGATCCGTCCGCCCCCGGGGCGGGCGCCTGGCCCTGATTTTCCGTCGAACCATTGGAGTGTCGCTTGAAACAGGCATTCCCGGTTCAGCAGTGCCTCCGGTCACGGGCGCGCCCCCCGTGCGCGCATGGATCATCAGGGGCCGATCTCCAGAGGGGTTCAATGTCTCCCGCCGGAGGGCCTTTCCTGGAGCGTGAGCGGCGGAATGCGCATCAGGTCTGTTCGTGCGTCGGGCTCCTCGCTCACGCGCGTCATCGCGTAGATGGCGCCGTCCCTGCCGATGGCGATCGAGTTGACCCAGTTCGGCCGAACGCCGCCGGGCAGGAAGATGGGCCCGTGGTCGGTGTAGCGCCGCGCCACGATGTCCCAGGTCACCAGGTGAAGGTTCTCCCTGCCCTTGCTCTCGCCGGTCGCGGTCCGTT
>CAKZVG010000701.1 GCA_937921835.1 uncultured Bryobacteraceae bacterium
TCACGGACCGCGCGCTGTCGGCGGGCCGCTACAACTACCTCACGCAGTCGGAGAACCGCATCCCGAACCGCATGGAGAACCTGCGGCTGGACTACAACCTCGATCCGCGCAACTCGCTGTCGGGCACGATCGCTTCGTTCGTCGACGAACAGGAGGGTGCGGTGGGCATCCTGACCTCGGGATCCACCAACTGGCCGCAGATGAAGAAAACGTACCGGCTGCACGGACAGGCTTACGTGCTGCGGTATACGCGAATTCTGGGACCGACTCTGATCAACGAAGCCGCTCTCGGATTCACGCGGCGCCCGGAAGGCAACCGCGCGGAGGAGGCCGAGATCACGCGCAACCAGCGCCGCACGGCGGGCTTCACGGCCGGACAACTCAATCCCGCGACGAATCCGCTGGACCTGTTGCCCAACGCCACCTTCGGCGGGGTGACCAACCCGGCGGTTCTCTACATCGAGGGCCGCTTCCCGTTCTACCAGCGCCTGAACGCGTTCTCGCTGACCAACAACCTTACCAAAACGCTGGGCGCGCACACCCTCAAGCTGGGCGTCGCGATCGAACGGCATTTTCAGGGCTCGCTGAACGACGGCACCTACGCGGGCAGTTTCAGTTTCGCCCGCGACGTCAACAACCCGCTCGACAGCGGCTACGCGTATTCGAACGCCGCGTTGGGATCCTACGCCACCTACACGGAGCAGTCGGCGCGGGTGTACCTGCGCTTCCGGCAGCGCAGCGAGGAGTGGTTCGTGCAGGATAGCTGGAAAGCGGCGCGGCGGCTGACGCTCGATCTCGGCTTGCGCTTCCATCACATGGAACCGATCTACATGGCCAATGACGCGCTGTCGGTGTTTTCGCCCGCGGCCTACGATCCGGCGCGGCGGGTGCGGCTGATCATGCCGGCGCGGGTGGGCAACGCGCGCGTGGGTCTGGATCCGGCGACCGGGCGGACGTTTCTGCCGGCCCAGATCGGGGCGGTGGCGCCGGGAAGCGGCGACCTGGCCAACGGCATCGAGGCGGCCGGACGGAACGGGTATCCGCGCGGTCTCCACGACGGCTACGGGATTCTGTTCGGCCCGCGCTTCGGCTTCGCGCTGGATGTGTTCGGCGACGCCCGGACGGCCATCCGCGGCGGCTGGGGCATGTTCTACAACCGCCCCAATATGAGCTTCAACTACCTGCGCTTCGCCGGGCAGACTCCGTTCGTCCAGAATCCGGTTCTCTATTACGGGACGTTGAATACCCTGCGATCGTCTTCGGGGGTGGTGTTTCCGCAGAACGTCAACGGTTTTGACCGGCAAGGCAAGATGCCCAGCGTGATGAATTTCAGCTTCTCGATTCAGCAGGCGGTGGGCTTCGGCACGGTGGTGGACGTGGGCTACGTCGGTTCGCTGGGCCGGAACATGATGTGGATCCGGGACGTAAACAGCATTCCGTTCGGGGCCAATTTCGATCCGCGCAACGCCGATCCCAGCAATCCCGCGGTGCCGCTGCCGGCGTCGTTCCTGCGGCCGGTGACAGGATTCAACGGCATCAACCTGTCGGAGGCGGCCGCCTCCTCGAGTTACCACTCGCTCCAGGTGACCGCGCGGCGGCGCTTCGTCGCGGGCCTGCAATTCGGGGCCGCCTGGACCTGGTCCAAGGCGCTCGATTACGTCGATTCCGACAACGCGGCGATCAGCACCCTGGTGCCGGCCTCGGTTTGGAACTACGGCCTGGCGGCCTTCGACCGCACGCACGTCATGAAGCTGGATTGGCTGTGGGACGTGCCCAAAATTCCCACGTCGAATCCGGTCCTGGGAATGATCGCCAACGGCTGGCAGTTGTCCGGGATTACGAGCTTCGTGAGCGGCGCGCCGCTGGGCGTCGGCTACAGCACCACGGTGGGCATCGATATTACGGGTACGGCGTCGCAGGGCGCGCGCGTGGCCCTCACCGGAAACCCGGTGCTTCCCAAGAGCGAGCGCACCTTCAGCCGCAATTTCCGCACCGAGGTCTTCCGGCTGCCGGCGCGCGGTACGATTGGCAATGCGGCCAAGACCGTCATTCGCGGGCCCGGGATCAACAACTGGGACGCGGCGGTCTTTAAGAACTTCCCGCTGCGCGAAGCCGTCCGTTTCCAGTTCCGATGGGAGTTCTACAACGCGTTCAACCACACCCAGTTCAGCGGGCTGGACACAACCGCCCGCTTCGACCCGGCGGGCAATCAGGTGAACGCGCGCTTTGGCGAGTTCACCGCCGCGCGCCCGGCGCGGGTCATGCAGGGAGCGCTGCGCTTCTATTTCTGATGACGGGCTATAATCACCTTCGGGTGATTTCATGGTCCGCCTGATTCCGGTTGCGATTCTTCTGCCCGCGCTTCTCGGCGCCCAGTGGGCGGCCGTTCCCGAGGGCGGCGCGGCGATGCTGCCCGCCGATTCGCTGTCCGTGCTGCGCCTATCGGCCGGCGCGGGCATGGCGTCGGCCGAGGTTGTCGCGGTGGACGGAATGCCCTTCGAGCGCGCGCTGCGCGTCACGGTGAACCGGGTCCCGGAGCAGGTTTGGGGCGTCCAAGTTCTGGGGCGCACCAGCGGCCAACTGCGCTCCGGCGACGTGCTGCTGCTCAGCTTCTTTGTGCGCGGGTCGGCGCCCGCCAACGAGAGCGGGGAGGCTTACGGCACGGCCTACTTGCAGCGCGACGGGGGCGCGTACGAGAAGGCCGTCAGCGCGTCTTTCAGCGCGGGCTCGCAATGGAAGCAGGTTCTTACGCCCGCCCGGGTATCGCTCACGCTGCCCGAGGGACAGCACGCGCTCGCCATCCACCTGGGCTACTTCGCCCAGAGCGTCGAGATCGGCGGGCTCAGTTTGGTGAATTACGGCGACACCAGGACTGTCGCGGAATTGCCGAAAACGCGGATTCAGTACGAGGGATACTCCGCCGATGCCCCCTGGCGCGCTGAGGCCGCCAGCAACATCGACCGGATCCGCAAGGCTGATCTGCGCGTTCGCGTCGAGGATGCGGAGGGGCGTCCCGTACCCGGCGCCGAAGTGCGTCTGCTTCAGAGGCGCCATCGCTTTCCGTTCGGCAGCGCGGTGGCGGCCGAGGCCCTTTTCGCCGGCGGAGAGAACGGAGAGCGCTATCGCGAAACCGTGCGCACCTGGTTCAACAAGGTTGTGCTTGAGAACGACCTGAAATGGCCGCAGTGGGAAGCCAACCGCCAGCGGGCGCTCAACGCTCTGGCGTGGCTCGGCGAGCACGGGATCCCGGTGCGCGGCCACACGCTGGTCTGGCCGGG
>CAKZVG010000702.1 GCA_937921835.1 uncultured Bryobacteraceae bacterium
GTCGACGATGCGGCCGTGGCGCAGGTGGAACACGTTGACCGCCACCAGCGGCGGCTCGGCGTGGGCGGCGAAGATATCGGCGTCGTCGCCGCCCGCGGCGGCCATCTTCTGCCGCTCGTCCATTTCCTCGACGGTGGCCAGCAGATCGCGCAGCGAGGCCGCTTCCTCGAAGCGCTGCTCCTCGGCCGCGGCGGCCATGCGCGCCCGGAGCTGCGCGCCCAGGTCGCGCAGCTTTCCCTCAAGAAACAACCGCACGTCGCGCACCGCCCTGGCGTACCGCTCCTCGCTCGTCAGTCCCGCCACGCACGGGCCATGGCAGCGTTGGATGTGGTACTCCAGGCAGGGATGCGTGTGGGTGCGGCTGAAGTCGATCTTGCAGGAAGGCACGCGGAAATGGCGGTGGATGAAGTGCACCAGCCGGTGCGCCAGGTTGCCGGGAAAGTAAGGTCCAAAGTAGGAGGAGCCGTCCTTGCGCAGGCGCCGCGTCACATAGACGCGCGGGTATTTCTCCTTCGTGAGCTTGATGTAAGGATACGTCTTGTCGTCGCGCAACAGCACGTTGAAGCGCGGCTTGTACTGCTTGATGAGGTTGTTTTCGAGCGCCAGCGCTTCCTTCTCGTTGTCGGTGACGATGTAGCCGATGTCGCGCGCCTCGGCGATCAGGCTGCCGGTCTTGCTGTCGGCCAGTTTGTCGTCGGAGAAGTAACTGCGCACCCGCGCGCGCAGGTTCTTGGCTTTGCCGACGTAGAGCACACCGCCGTGCGCGTCCCGGTACAGGTACACACCCGGAGCGGCCGGCAGTTCCGCGGCTTTTTCCCTCATCGGCATCGAAGGCTATACTTGAATTGTGACACGCGCCTTGCGTCTTCTGTGCGCGCTGGCGGCGGTGTTGGCGTGCTCCCCCGGGCAGGAGCCGGTTCCGCAGGAACCGCCCGAGGAGGACGCGGGTGTGGCCGCAACGCGCGAGTACGCTTTCAATCCGCTGCAAGCCGAGAAGGAGTTCAAAGTCGGCGTGCACTACGCCCGGAAGGGGAGCCACAAGGCGGCGGCGATGCGTTTCCGCGAGGCCGTGAAGTGGAATCCGGGCATGGCCGAGGCATGGTTGAGGCTGGGGGAGTCGCTGGACAGGCTGGGGGAGAAGAAAGAAGCTCGCCTGGCCTATGGGAAGTATCTCGAACTCGATCCGGAAGGCAAGTCCGCGCGGCAGGTGCGCGCCAAGCTAGCCCGCAAGCCGTAGCCGGCCGCGCGCCCGGTGCCGCATCTGCCGGCGCATGCTCGCCATGGCGCGCGCCACACCCGCGTCCCAATCCGGAAACAGGTCCGTGTAGTGCGTCTGCCGGGCGATCTGCAATGGGACCTCGCACTCTTCCAGGCGCAGCGGGATGAAGTAGACGTCCTCCAGCGGCTGGCGGGAAGCGCAGTCGAGCGCGTAGCGCAGTTCGCTTTGGAACCCGCCCCGCTTGGCCGCCGCCCGGCGCGAGAAGCAGGCCACGAAGAAGTCCGCCAGCCGGATGGCGCGTTCAATGGCCCGTGGCCAGTTCTGACCGGGCAGCAGCTTTTCCTTGTCGAGCCAGGCGTCGAAGCCGCCCGTGCGGAGCTCTTCGAACAGCCGCCGGGCGGCCGCCAGGTCCTCCTCCACGTAGGCCACAAAGACCTTCGGCTGCGTGCTGTGGATCAGTTCGATGCCGCCACCCTTGCGGGACCGGAAGACGCCCAGGCCGTCGATGGCCACCGTTCCATCCGCGCTCAGCCGCTGGCGCAGGATCCGGGCGATGTGGTGACACGCCGCGGGATCGCAGCCTTCCGCCCGGCTCATCGCTCCTCCCGCCGGAGCGTTGGCGCTAGCCGCGCCGAGCGCCGGGACTTGGGCTGAAGAGTTCCCAGGCCGGGCAGCTTCACCGGCCGGCCCTGGCGGAGGCGCCGCAGGATGTCGTGAATCAGCGTGTCGAGCTGGTCGGCCGCCACCGCGCGGGAAACCTTGCTTTCGCTGGCGAGCCGGCGGGCAAGCTCATCTTTCGTCATGGCGATTTCATGCTACCAGCCGCTTCTCGTTCCGCCCCCGCCCCTGGCGGCGAAACGCCTGATTCGAATACGTTTGCCGCCCCTCGATTGGCCGTGAACGGGTTCCCGCCCGCGCTTCATTCCTGCTTCACCCAAATGAACCACATTTAATAGCGGCTTAAGCCCTGATTCATTTGCGGTTGTCATGATTGAAGAGAAGGCGGCGTCGCCGCCGGTCCTCAAGGAGAGACTAAACATGAAGAAGTTGATGAGCATGCTGCTGGGCCTTTCGCTGGTCCTCGGCACCGCGACCCTGTTCGCGCAGGAACAGAAACAGGACGAGAAGAAGCAGGAAGAGACCAAAAAGACGGGAAAGAAGAGCAACAAGAAGAAGGCCGAAGGCCAGGAAGAGAAGAAGGCCCCGCAGCAGTAGTTGCGGCTTGGCCGGAATCCGCCGCGCCGGGCGCTGACGATGCAACGTCCGGCGCGGCGGACGTGTTTCCGGGGGGTGAGTTCCGCCGGGCGGCGCTATCATGATGGGGTGGACCGCCCCCGCCTGTTCCTGATCGACTCCTTCGGCTTCATTTTCCGCGCCTACCACGCGCGAGCCCGCAGTCCGGCGCCGCCCATGCGCACCTCCAGCGGACTCTCCACCGAGGCGGTCTACATCTTCCACAACATGCTGCGGAAGTTGCGCGCGGCCTACCAGCCCCGCTACATGGCGGCGGTCTTCGAGAGTGCCGGCGAAACCTTCCGCGAGCAGGCCTACGCCGAATATAAAGCCAACCGCGCCGAGATGC
>CAKZVG010000703.1 GCA_937921835.1 uncultured Bryobacteraceae bacterium
TGCTTTCAAGCGCTTCGCCGCCGTGGCAGTCGGCGTATACCCGCACCTGGTCGCGATACTTGCCTCCCAGAAGCTGCCAGATCGGCAGCTTGTACCGCTTCCCGAGCACATCCAGCAGCGCCGATTCAATCCCCATTACGGCGTGGGTGGCGATGCCGGGCCAGGTGTAAGCGCAGCTCAGGCGCAGCCGCCGCACGACCCGGTCGATGTGCGCCGGGTCTTCTCCCAGCAGGATCGAGCGGAACTCGCGGATCACCGCGCTCAAGCCCGGCGCCACGAACGCCTCTCCATAACCGGTGATCTTCTCGTCGGTTTCGATCTTGATCAGCGTCCAGTCGAAGTTGGCCTCCAGGACTGCCGTGGTAAGATTTGTTATTTTCATCGATTCGTCCAACTTAGCAGGTTGCGGCTGGGAGGAGAAATGAGAGTGCTCGTTACCGGCGCCCAAGGGTGCGTCGGCGGGTGGGTGGTAAAGCGGCTGCTCGCCCGCGGAATCGACGTGCTGGCCTTCGATCTGGAGGCGGATCCCGTCCGGCTGAAGCTGATCGCCGAAGCGCGCGAACTGGCGAAGGTCCGCTTCGAGACCGGCCGCCTGGAGGACGGCGCGCGGCTCAAGGCGCTGGTGAAGGACGGGCAGGTGACGCACATCGTGCACCTGGCCGCCGTGCTGATTCCGTTCTGCCAGGCGAATCCGGCGGCTGGGTCGCTGGTGAACGTCACCGGGACGCTGAACGTGTTCGAGGCGGCGCGCGACGCCGGCCGCCCGGTGCGCGTCGCCTATGCCAGTTCCGCCGCCGTCTGGGGACCGGCCGACTTTTATGAGGACCGCCCACTCACCGAAGCCGACCAACCTCACCCGGCCACGCACTACGGCGTCTTCAAGCTCGCCAACGAGGACAACGCGCGCGTGTTCCACGCCGCCAATGGCGTTTCCAGCATCGGCCTGCGTCCCTGGAGCGTCTATGGGGTAGGACGAGATGCGGGGATGACGGCCGACGCCACTCTAGCCATGCGCGCCGCGGCGCTCGGCCAGGAATACAAGATGCGCCTTACCGGCTACATGGATCTCCAGTACGTCGAGGACGTGGCCGAAGCTTTCGTCTTTAGCGCGCTGGCCGGCCTTCCCGGAGCGCACGTCTTCAACCTGGCGGGCGAGGTGGTGGACATGGCCAGACTGGTTGCATTGATCGAAAGGCTGCGTCCCTCGGCCAAGGGCCGGATTACCGCCGAGGGGCCGCAGGTTCCGGTGGCGTTCCGTATGGATGATTCGGCTCTGCGGAGGGCCTTTCCGGATCTGCCGAGCACGCCGCTCGAAGAAGGAACGGCGCGCACGATCGAGTTGTTTGAACGCCTGGGCCGCGAGGGACGGATTCACTGAGAGCTCTCCGGATCCAGGCCGGACTGTTACAATAAAGTCACTGGGCAGTGTTCATGATAGCCACCGCCACCATCGCCGAAGAGATCCTGGAACTGAAGAAGCGGCGCCGCGCAATCTTGCTGGCGCACCACTACCAGGAAACCGAGATTCAGGAACTGGCCGACGCGATCGGCGACAGCCTCGAGCTGGCGCGCAAGGCGCGTGAATTCGATGGTGAGGTGATCGCCTTCTGCGGGGTGTGGTTCATGGCCGAAACGGCCAAGATTCTCAACCCCGAGCGCACGGTGGTCGTTCCGGACGCCGAGGCGGGTTGCAGCCTGGTGGAGGCCTGCTCGGCCGCGCAGGTGCGGGCCTGGAAGCGGCGCCGGCCGGACGACGTGGTGGTCAGTTACATCAACACCTCGGCCGAGGTCAAGGCTGAGAGCGACATCATCTGCACCTCGCGCAACGCGGTGAAGATCGTGAACTCGATACCGGCGGAGAAGCCCGTGCTGTTCCTGCCCGATCTCAACCTCGGCAACTACGTCAAGAAAGAGACCGGCCGGGAGAACATGCGCGTGTGGCAGGGCGCCTGCATTGTGCACGCCACCTGGCACGCCCGCCGCCTGGCGCGGGCCAGGGAACAGCATCCCGAAGCGCTGGTGGCGGCGCATCCCGAGTGCGGCGCGGACGTGCTGGCCATGGCCGATTTCATCGGCTCCACTTCGGCGATTATCGAGTGGTGCGTCAGTTCGCCCGCGCGCGAGTTCATCATCATGACCGAGAGCGGCGTCACCCACTCGCTGCACCGGCTGGCGCCCGGCAAGAAGTTCTTCTTCCTTCCCAACGAAGCCTGCAATTGCAGCGAGTGCCCGTACATGAAACGGAACACCCTCGAGAAACTGCGCGACTGCCTGCGCGATCTCAAGCCACAGGTCGAGCTCCCGGAGCGGATCCTGCGCGGCGCGCTCGCTCCGATTGAGCGCATGCTGGCGGTAAAGTAGCGCTTTGCGTTATGCCGCCGCTGGTGGACACCTTCGGGCGACTGCACGACAATCTGCG
Source organism: uncultured Bryobacteraceae bacterium (assembly GCA_937921835.1). GTDB lineage: Bacteria > Acidobacteriota > Terriglobia > Bryobacterales > Bryobacteraceae > CAKZVG01. The sequence goes on from CAKZVG010000703.1 coordinate 2,420, forward strand.
GATCAGTGTCACCGACCGCTGCAATATACGCTGCTTCTACTGCATGCCGGAACACGAGGTGCGCTTCGTGCCGCGGGCCGAAATCCTGTCGTTCGAGGAGATCGAGCGCTTCGCCCGCGTCGCCGCCACGCTCGGCGTCAGCAAGCTGCGCGTCACCGGGGGCGAACCGCTGCTGCGCAAGGATCTTGCCACGCTGCTGGCCATGCTCGGCCGGGTGCCGGGCATCCGCGATCTGGCGCTCACCACCAATGGTCTGTTGCTTGCGGAACAGGCCGAGGCGCTGTATGCCGCCGGATTGCGGCGCGTCAACGTTCATCTTGACACGCTGGACCGCGAGCGCTTCCGCCAGATCACGCGCCGCGACGAACTCGGCCGGGTGCTGGCCGGGATCCACGCCTGCCGCCGCCTGGGCTTTGGCCCGATCAAAATCAACGCGGTCGCCGTAAAGGGCTTGGTCGAGCCGGATATCGTGCCGCTGGCGCGCTTCGGGCGCGAGCACGGCTTTGAGATCCGCTTCATCGAGTTCATGCCCCTGGACGCGCAAGGGCTTTGGCAGCGCGACAAGGTTCTGCTGGCCGGGGACATCGTCGCGATGCTCGAGCGTGAGATCGGGCCGCTTGAAGAAATCCCGGACCGCGACCCGCGCGCCCCGGCTCTTGAGTACCGCTTCGCCGACGGCGCCGGGCGCATCGGTTTCATCGCCAGCGTCAGCCGCCCCTTTTGCCTGAATTGCAACCGCATCCGCCTCACCGCCGACGGATGGGTGAGGACCTGTCTGCTCAGCGACCGGGTGGGAATGGATGTCAAGAAAGCCTTCCGCGACGGTGCGCGCGGTGAGGAACTCGTCGAGATCTTCCGGGAGGCGATCCGCCTCAAGCCCCCTTCCCACGACCTGGCACCGTCGGGGAACGGAAACGGGTTCATACGCACGATGTGCCAGATCGGCGGCTGATGTCGATGGCGGCTGCCCTCCGGACCGCTGCTCTTCTCATCTTCACCGTCCTCTTCGTCGGAGA
>CAKZVG010000704.1 GCA_937921835.1 uncultured Bryobacteraceae bacterium
GCCCGGCAGCCGAAGTTCCGGATGTGAAAGCGGGGCACTGCTCTTTCCAGTGTAGCGGGCCGCCGGATTAAAGGCCGGGCCGCCGCGCGCCGATAAGCAAGAGGAGCCACCGCTCCGCCGAAGGGAGACCCCGGATTGCCATCCGACCGAGTTCTTTCCCAGGAGGAGATCGACAGCGTATTCCGCAACTTGCGGGATCCCGAGGGCCGCGACGACGATCCGGCCAAAAAGGCGCAGCCTTACGATTTCCGCCGCCCCGACCGCATCGCCAAAGACCAGCTCCGCTCCATCCACCTGCTGCACGACAACTTCAGCCGCACGCTGGCATCCAGCCTGTCGGCCTACCTGCGGGCCTATGTGGTGGTGAACCTGGTATCGGTGGAGCAGTTATCCTTCATCGAGTTCTCGCGCTGCCTGCCCTCGCCCACCTGCCTGGTCTCGCTGCGCATGCGGCCCTTCGACGGCAACGCGGTGCTGGAGTTGAATCCATCGCTGGTGTTTCCGATCCTGGAGATGCTGCTCGGCGGCAGCGGCCGGAACGCGGCGCGCGTGGACCGCGAGATCACCGAAATCGAGCAGAGCATCCTGGAAGGTCTGCTGCGCATCGTCCTGCACGACCTCAAGGAGGCCTGGCACGCGGTGACGAACATCGACTTCGCGATCGACACCTTCGAGACCGAGCCGCAGCTTCTCCAGATCCTGGCGCCGAACGAAGCGGTGGTCGCCGTGAGCATGGAGGTGCGCATCGGCGAGAGCGCGGGGATGATGAACCTGGGCATGCCGTCCATCATCATCAAGATGCTGCGGCAGAAGTTCGACCAGCAATGGTCGGTGCGCAAGTCCGAGTCCACCGAGGCCGAGCAGTTGCGCATTTTGCGGCTGATCAAGCCCGCCCCGCTGTTTCTGGACGCGCGTCTCCAGGGTCCCACGCTGACGGTCAGCGACCTGCTGGCGCTCGAGGAGGGCGACGTTCTGAGCTTCGACTACCCGGTCGAACGGCCCGTCGATCTGCTGGTGAACGGGAGGCTGCGCTACCAGGGCGCGGTGACGGCGGCGGACCGCAAGAAAGCCTTTGTCGTCCGGGAGCTTCACAAGCCCGTGTGAAGGGCGCGCCAGGCGGCGGAAACGCGGCGCTTCTTCAGAGGATCGTTGCGCGGCGCCCGCGCACCCCGCGCGAAGGGCGGCGTTGCGGCGGCCGGGCGCCCTTCGATAGACTAAGGAATTGGCCTTCCGCGGAAGCTCTGGGCAGTGCCTTCCCCCCGGCGGGTTCTCAGCGATCGAGGGTGTCAGGAGGTTGAGTGAGCGATGCTTGATGGCATGCGACAGATTTTTACGTCCGAGTCGGTGACCGAGGGTCACCCGGACAAGATTGCCGATCAGATTTCCGACGGCGTTCTCGACGCGGTCCTGGCGGACGACCCCAACGGGCGCGTAGCCTGCGAGGTGCTGGTTACCACCGGCCTGTGCATCGTGGCCGGAGAGATCACCACCACCACCTACGTGGACGTCCCGAAGCTGGCGCGGCAGATCATCGGGGAGATCGGCTACAACGACGCCGCCATGGGCTATGACTGCGGCACGGTGGGCATTCTGAACGCCATCCAGAGCCAGTCGCCGGATATCGCCATGGGCGTGGACACGGGCGGAGCGGGCGATCAGGGCCTGATGTTCGGCTACGCCTGCGACGAGACGCCCGAGTTGATGCCGCTGCCGATCATGCTGGCGCACCAGCTCTGCCAGCGGCTGAGCGAGGTCCGCAAGGCGGGCGGCCTGAAGTTCCTGCGACCGGACGGAAAGAGCCAGGTCAGCGTCGAGTACATCGACGGCAAGGCGGCGCGCATCGACGCCGTGGTCGTCTCCACCCAGCACAGCCCGGACATTTCCACCGAGGATCTGCGGGCGCAGGTAAAGAAGCACATCATCGACCCGGTGATCCCGGCTGGAATGGTCGATGACGGCACCAAGTATCACATCAACCCCACCGGGCGTTTCGTCATCGGCGGTCCGCACGGGGACACGGGATTGACCGGCCGCAAGATCATCGTCGACACCTATGGCGGCATGGGGCGGCATGGCGGCGGCGCGTTTTCGGGCAAAGATCCGACCAAGGTGGACCGCTCGGCCTGTTACATGGCCCGCTATGTCGCCAAGAACATCGTGGCGGCCGGCCTGGCGACGCGCTGCGAAGTGCAGCTTGCCTACGCCATCGGCGTCGCCGAGCCGGTCTCGGTGATGGTCAACACCTTCGGCACCGGCGCGGTCAGCGACCAGCGCATCGTGGAGCTCATCCGCAAGCATTTCCCGCTGACCCCCAAGGGCATGATCGAGCACCTGAAGCTGCGCCGGCCGATCTTCCGTAAGACCGCCGCCTTCGGGCATTTCGGGCGCACCGGAGAGAGCTTCACCTGGGAGGCCGCCGACAAGGCCGCCGTCCTGCGCGAGGAAGCCCTGGTCCGGGAGACCGTGGGCCGCGGCTGACCGCTCCCGGGAACCCCATGGCCGATCCGGAAACCTGTAAGCGTTCGCTCGACATTACGGTCCCAGCCGACGAGGTCGAGGCGGAGACGGCGCGGGTCATCGAAAAAATCCGCGCCAAGGTCAAGCTGCCCGGCTTCCGGCCGGGCAAGGTGCCGCCGAGCCTCATCGAGAAGCGCTTCGCGAGCGACATCCGGCAGGAGGTCATCGACGAGCTGCTGCCGAAGTACTTCCGGCGGCGCACCGAGTCCGAAAACCTGCAAGTGGTCGGAACGCCGAAGGCCCGGGACGTCCATTTCGAGAAGGGCCAGCCGATGCGCTTCACGGTGGACTTCGAGATCGCGCCCGACTTCGAGCTGGGCGATTACCGCAAGCTGACGGTCACCTACTCGGAAGCCCCGGTGACCGAGGAAGACATCGCCGCGCGCCTGGAAACCCTGCGCGAGGACAAGGCCGAGTACGTCAACATCGATCCGCGTCCCGCCGCCGACGGCGACTATGTCCTGATTTCCCTCCGCAGCCTGGCCGGGGTCGAAGGCGAGCCGATCGTTCAAGACGACGTCCGGCTACGTATCGGCGGCGAGGACACCCTGCCCGAGTTCACGGAACACCTGCGCGGAATGTCGCCGGGCGAGGAGAAGGAGTTCGACGTATCTTATCCCGCGGACTTCGCGCAGTTGCGGCTCGCCGGGCGGACGGTGCGGTTCCACGCCGTCCTCAAGGCGATCAGCCGCAAGGAACTGCCGGAGCTCAACGACGAATTCGCGCGCGATCTCGGCGACTACCAGAACCTCGAGGAGCTGCGCGAGGAGGTCCGGCGCACGCTGGCGCGCGAGCGCGAGTATCTCGCCAAACAGGCGAGCAAGAACGAAATCATCGAGAAGCTGGTGGACATGCATCCCTTCCCGGTGCCCAAGGTCTTCCTCGACCAGCAGATCGAAGCGTACGCCGAGCGGTACTTGCGCGAACTGGCGGCGCGGGGCGCCGACTTGACCAAGGTGAAGCTGGATTGGGAGAAGCTGGCCGAGAAGGAAACCGAGCGGGCCACGCGCGAGGTCCGCGCCTCGATGATCCTGGACCGCATCGCCGAACGCGAAGCCATCGGCGCGCTCACCAGCGAAGTCGACCAGGAAGTGCAGCGCATCGCGCGCCAGGAGCGGGAGCCGGTGGCGGCGGTCCGCATGCGGCTCGAAAAAGAAGGCCTCATCGGGCGTATCGCCAACCGCATCCGCACCGAAAAGGTGCTCAACTTCCTCTTTGACCATGCCCGCAAGGTGGCGGGCGAGTAGGGGCGCGGCGGCGCCTCATTCCACTTCAACCACCGCCATCACTTCCAGGGAGGCGATCTCCAGGCCCGAGCCCTCTCGCGCCGGATAGAGCGTCAACTCGCGCGGCTCGCGTCCGGGCGCGAGCAGGCGGGCCTTCCTCCACTCGCCGAGCAGGTGCACCGTCACCGCTTCCGCCGGGTAGCCGGTGTAATTGACGATCGGGATCGCAAGGCGTTTTCCGTCCGGCGCGGCCATGGGGTGCGAGAGCAGACTCGCGCCGTTGAAGAGCCGAATGCCGAAGTTCCGCCGGCCGGTGGACTCACTCACGCGCTTCCACAGGTGCTCGAGTTTCGGGAGGTCCGCCTGGCGGATGGCGATCGCCTCCGGCGACTCCATCGGGAAACTCCAGCCCGGGTCCGGGGCGACCCGGACCGGCGCCTCGACCGGCTTCCCGGTGAGGTTGACGAGCACGCGCAGGCCGGCGGCGTTCTCCGCCGTGACCGGGCGGACCGGGAGGTGCTGCACCGCGAGCATATCGAGCACGCCGCCGGAAACGAACGCGCCCTGCGCGGGATCCTGCGCCAGGCCCAGCAGGCCATAGGACGGCCAGCCGCGCCAGGCAGCCTGCCGCTCGAGGAAGTCCGCGAAGGAACAGATCTCGCCCCACTCCTTGAGCGCGCGGGCTTCCCGCGCCCCCAGCCGGCGGGTGAAATCCTGGTCGAGCGCCACCACCCAGCGCGCCCCGGCGAGCGCCGCGTCGGCCATCGCTTGCAGGTAGCGCACCACCGGGTACGCCCGGCCTGCGGGCGGCCGGTTGGCGATCCAGAGGCGCGCCCGGGTGCGCGAACGCAAATAGCGTAGAACGCCGCTGTTGGTGTCAAGCCAGGGTGCGCTGGTCGGACCGGCCAGCGCGGCGTTGTCTTCCTCGCGCGGATTAATGCCCGGCCAGACGCCCTGCCAGGTTCCGGTCACGCCTTCGGCCGGCGCGCGCTCCAGGTCGCGGCGTGAAAGCAGTTCGATCACCGGCAGGGACGAGGCCACCGGCGGCGCGCCCTCAAGCACCAGCGCGTCGAGTTTCAACTCCGCGGCCCGGGCCGCCTGCCGGGCGGCGCCGCCGCCGGGTGAGAGTACGCCCGCGGCCGCGATTCCGCGCTGGCGCGCCGCCGCGAGAAAATCAGGATCCCATTGCGCCGGTTCGAGCAGCACGCAGTTGAAGCGCGTGCCGCGGAGCAGATCGAGGGAAGCGGGATCGGAGGAAATCCAGCGCACGGGAACCCAGTCCACCAGCGCCGCAACCGCCAGGAGCGCCAGAAGCATCTGGACTTATTTTAGCGGACTGTGATAAGTTTTCGGCGTGGATGAGGACCGCGTGGACCGCGGTCCCGGGAGGTAGATTGGCATGTCGCTCGCGAAAGGGTTACCATTCCTGGCCCTGTTTCTTGTCACCGCCGCCGCCCTGGCGCAGCTTGGCAGCGGCACTATTTCCGGAACCGTAACCGATCCGGCGGGCGCCCTGGTGTCTGGCGCCGCCATCGAAATCCGCAACACCGGCACCAATGCCGTCTTCCGGACCACCTCCAACGCGCAGGGGTTTTATACCGCGCCCGGACTTCCGGTCGGCAACTACGCCGTCACCGCCAGCATGCAAGGCTTCAAGCGGCTGGTGCGCAGCGGCATCACGCTGCAAGTCGACCAGAAGGCGGTGGTCGATTTCACGCTCGAACTCGGGGCGGTGGCCGAATCGATTGAGGTGGTCGGCGAGGCGGCGCTGGTCGACACCAGCAGCGCCACGGTCGGCAAGGTGGTGGAGAACCGCCGCGTGCAGGAGTTGCCGCTGAACGGGCGCAACGCGCTGGCGCTGATGCTGCTGGCCCCGGGCGTCCGAGGCAACGCCGCCGTGTCGAGCGGCTTCGGCGACCGTGGCGTCGAGGTGACCTCGGTCAGCATCAACAACGGCCCGAATGCGATGAACGGGCAGGTGCTGGACGGCGGCAACAACATCCAGACGTATCTGGGCGAAGTCAACATGAACCCGGCGGTGGACGCGGTGCAGGAGTTCAAGGTGCAGACCAACACCATGTCGGCCGAGTTCGGCTTCACCGCCGGCGGCGTGGTGAACCTGGCCACCAAGTCCGGCACCAACGCCTTCCACGGCACGGCTTACGAATTCCTGCGCAACGACAAGTTCGACGCGCGCAACAGCTTCGCCGCCGCCAAGGGCAAGTTCCGCTACAACCAGTTCGGCGCCTCGCTCGGCGGTCCCGCGATCCGCGACAAGACCTTCTTCTTCGGCAACTGGGAGGAGTGGCGCTTCCGCAAGGCGATCCCGAGGATCGTGACTTTCCCGACGCTGCGCCAGCGGCAGGGAGACTTCTCCGACCTGTTCGACGCCAGCGGCCGCCCCATCCCGATCTACGATCCCGCCACCACCGCCGCGAACCCGGCCGGGGCGGGATTCGTGCGCCAGATCTTCCCCGGCAACGTAATCCCGGCCAGCCGGCTCGACCCGGTCTCGCTCAACGTGCAGAAGTTCTACCCGGAGCCGAACCGCGCGCCGAGCAACCCGTTCACGAACTCGAACAACTATCAGCGCAACGTCGATGAGCAGCGCTCCTCGCGCCAGATGACCTACCGCGCCGACCACCGCTTCTCGGACCGCAACTCGCTCTTCTTCCGCTACGCGCGCTTCCGGCACTACACCGACGGCGGCGCGGCCAACGTGCAGGGCGCGGTGTACCCGGACCCGCTGGTGGCCAAGCGCGACGACACGCTCAAGAACCAGAACTTCCTGCTTTCCGACACGCACACCTTCGCGCCGGCGCTGCTCAACGAGTTCCGGCTGGCGGTGACGCGCTCCTCGTTCCCGTTCCAGGTGCGCAGCTTCGGCAAGGACCTGCCGCGCCAGCTTGGGCTGCCGCCGGTGGTGCCGGGCGACACCATGCCGCAGATCAGCAACGGGCTGCCCGCGTTCAACACCGGCACGGCCGGTTTGCGCGGCGCAACCTCCTGGCAGATGTTCAACATGGTCTCCTACATCCGGGGCGGGCACACGCTGAAGTTCGGCGCGGACTACCGCATCAACCGCGGCAACAATTTCCAGCGCTCGAGCCCCTCGGGCAATTTCAACTTCAACGCCAACCTCACCAATAACCCGCTGGCTCCGGCCGGGACGGGATCCACCTACGCTTCGTTCCTGCTGGGCGAAGTGGCCAGCGCCAGCGTCACGAGCCACGTCGGCGCGGCCTTTCACGGCTACTCGACGAGCCTGTTCTTCAACGACGACTGGAAAGTCTCGCGCAAGCTGACGTTGAATCTGGGGCTGCGCTACGACTACCAGCAGCAGCCGGTGGAGCGCTGGAACGGAATGTCGAACATCGACCTGGCGCTCGAAATCCCGGGCACGGGGCTGATGGGCCGCACGGTGTTCGCGGGCGTCGACGGCCAGCCGCGATCGTTCCGCGCGAACGACAAGAACGACTTCGGCCCGCGGGTGGGTTTGGCCTACGATCTCTTCGGAGGGGGCCGCACGGTCTTCCGGGCCGGCTTCGCCGCCTTCTACCCGCACATCTTCAACGCCAATTTCTTCGGCAACCCGGCCGGCTTCGCCACCACCACGACCAGCTACACCTCGGCGCGCGGCAGCAACTTCAGCGCTTTCCGTTTCCGCGACGGCTTCCCCAGCCCCCCTATCGAACCGAAGGGCGCGGCCCTGGGGCCGGCGGCGTTTCTCGGCCAGGGCGTGAGCATGGACGAATCCGACGGCACGACGCCCGTGTCGCTGCAATGGAACGCCTCGCTCCAGCAGCAGCTCGGCAGGTCGTGGCTGTTCGACGTCTCCTACTCGGCCAACCGCGGCTACGACTTCCTCGCGGCCGGCTACGATTTCAACCAGCTTGACCCGCAGTACAACTCTCTCGGGCTGGCGCTCCAGAACGCGGTGCCGAACCCTTACGCCGGCCGGGTGCCGGGTTCTTTGGGCGCGGCGAGCATTACCCGCGCGCAGGCGCTGCGCCCCTATCCGTACTTCCAGGGCATTGGCGTGCGCAACCCGCGCTACGGCGCGTTCATCTCGCACCTGATGCTGGTCAGCGTCGAGAAGCGCATGTCGCAGGGCTTCACCCTGCTGTTCTCCTACACCACGGGCAAGCTCATCAACAACGGCGGTCTCAGCGAACTGATCTCGTTCGCGGCCGAGTCCGCGCCCGCCAATGGCTTCCAGAACGGCAAGTTCGACCGCGCCTCCGACCGCGCCCTCGACCCGCGCGACGTCTCCCAGCGCGCCGTGGTCAGCGCGCTCTACGAACTGCCCTTCGGACGCGGCAAGCGCTGGAACTTCGACAACGCCGTGCTCGCGCACATCGCCGGCGGCTGGCAGATCAACACGATCGGAACCTTGCAGACCGGCCGCCCGCTGTCGGTCTCCGGCGCCAACAACTTCCTGGCCAACCGGCCCAACTCGACCGGCAAGAGCGCCAAGCTCGACCAGCCGACCCGCGACCGCTGGTTCGACACCCAGCAGTTCGTGAACCCGCCCAACTTCACCTACGGGAACGTGGGGCGCACGCTGCCCGATGTCCGCGAGCCGGGCATCGCCAACTGGGATCTCTCGTTCATCAAGAACACCCGGATCACCGAGCGCGCCAGCCTGCAATTCCGCGCCGAGTCCTTCAACACGTTCAACCGCGTCAACCTGGGCCGGCCGAATACCGGCTTTTCGCCGGGTCCGGACGGATTCAATCGAAGTTCAACCTTCGGCGTCATCACCAGCGCCGACGATGCGCGCATCGTGCAGTTTGGTTTGAAGCTGATCTTTTAAGGAACACGCGCAAAGCGGAGCGGGGCGCGGCCCGCCGCGCCCCGCGCGGGAGGTGTGTCATGAATCGACGGGACTTTTTCTCCGCCGTGCCCTACACCGGCTACTCTCTCATCGTGCTGGCGGACAGTCTGGCCGCCGGGCAGGCAAAACCCGCGCCGGTGGATCAGATTCGCGGCCGCATGGAGCCGCTCGTGCCGGTCAAGGCGCTCGGCAACACGCTGGCCGGCGAGCCGCACATGACGCTGGTGGATCTTGAAACCGACTTTCTGGTGGCCGGCGGCGGACTGGCGGGCGTCTGCGCCGCCATCGCCGCCGCGCGCCGCGGCGCCAAGGTGATCCTGGTGCAGGACCGCTCGCGGCTCGGCGGCAACTCCTCGAGCGAAGTCAAGATGCACGTCGTGGGCGCCAACTCGCGTCACAAGGGCTGGCGCGAGGGCGGCATCCTCGAGGAACTGCGGCTGCTCGACGCGGTCAACAACCCGCAGCGCTCCTGGGAGCTATGGGACCTGGCGCTCTACGACAAGGCCGTCAGCGAACCGAACCTCACGCTGTTGCTCGACACGACGCTCTACTCGGCGGCGACAAAGGATGGCCGCATCACCGAGGTGATGGCGCGCTGCGACCGCAGCGAACATCTGTACCGCATCCGCGCCAAGCTCTTCTGCGACTCCACCGGCGATTCCCGCCTGGCGCTTGAATCCGGCGCCGAGATGCGCACCGGGCGCGAGGCCAGGAGCGAGTTCGGCGAGTCGCTGGCGGTCGAGCAGGCCGACAACGAAACGCTGGGATCGAGCATCCTTTTCACCTCGCGCCACTACGACCGTCCCATGCCCTTCACGCCGCCATCCTGGGCGCGCAAGATCACCAAGGAACACCTGCGCCACCGCCCCATCCGCTGGTGGGAGTACGGCTACTGGTGGATCGCCTGGGGCGGCGACAAAGACACCATCCGCGACCACGAGCGCATCCGCTTCGAGCTGCTCTCTATCGTCATGGGCGTGTGGGACTACGTCAAGAACAGCGACGAGTATCCGGAAAGCGCGTCCTGGGCCATGGATTGGGTAGGCTTCCTGCCGGGCAAGCGCGGCAGCCGCCGCATCGTGGGCGATTACATCCTCAACCAGAAAGACCTTGAGACCGGCGGACGGTTCGAGGACGCGGTCGCGCTCGGCGGCTGGCCCATGGACGACCACCCACCCGGCGGCTTCGACCGCAGCGAGATCCGGCCCAACACCGCTGTTCACACGCCGGACGTGTTCAACATCCCCTACCGGTCGCTCTACAGCCGCAACGTGCAAAACCTCTTCATGGCGGGCCGCAACATCAGTTGCTCCCACATGGCGTTCACCTCCACGCGCGTGATGGCGACCTGCGCGGTGGTGGGCCAGGCGGCCGGGACCGCCGCGGCGCTGTGCCTGGAAAAAGGCGTTGCGCCGCGCGAGCTGTATCGCAATAAGGCGTTGCTCGGCCAGCTCCAGCAGAACCTGCTGCGCGACGACCAGACCATCAAGGGACTGACCAACCAGGACCCGCTCGACCTGGCGCGCCGCGCCCGGGTGACCGCCTCCGCCGAGGAAGGCGAGGCCCGCGCCGCCAACCTGACCGATGGACACACCCGCGACTATCCGCTCAAGCCGTCGGGCAAGCAGGTCCATCACTGGGCGGCGAAGATGAACGGCGGCGAGCCCTGGATCGAGCTGCGCTGGGACCGGCCGCAAAAGATCAGCAGCGTACAGATCGTCTTCGACACCGGTTTCGACCGCATTCTCACGCTGACCTCGCAGAACAACTTCAACCAGGGCGTTATCCGCGCTCCGCAGCCGGAGACGGTGCGCGACTACACGGTGGCGGTGCGGCGGCGCGGGGCGGCGGAATGGACCGAAGCCGCCTCGGTGCGCGGCAACTTCTACCGCCTGCGGCGGCACACCTTCCCGCCGGTGGAGGCCGAGGCGGTGCGCATCACCGTTCACGCCACCAACGGCGACGACGCGGCGCGGATCTTCGAGGTGCGGGCCTACGCGTGAGGAGGGCGGGCCTACGCCACCCGGTACTTCTTCACCACCTCGGGATCGGGGTCGATGCCCAGCCCCGGCTTGTCCGGCACGGTGATGTAACCGTCCTTCACCGGAAACAGCGGGAGCGCGAGGTTGAACTTGCTCTCGATGGCAGGGTAGGTTTCCATGATCAGCGCGTTGTGCGAGGAGGCAAGCAGGTGCGCCGCCATGAACGGGTTGCCGTGCGGCGCCACGGGCGTGTGCCAGGCCGATGCCAGCGCGGCGATCTTGCGGTACTCGGTGATGCCGCCGGCGATGACGGTGTCCAGATTGAGGATGTCGGCCGAGCGCGCTTCGAGCAGCTCCCGGCAGCCCCAGCGCGTGAACTCGTTCTCGCCCGCGACGATGGGCATGTCGAGCGCCTGCCGCACTTCGGCGCAGCCCTTGAAGTCGTCCGGCTCGACCGGTTCCTCGAACCAGAAGATGTCGTACTTCTCCACCGCGCGCCCCAGGCGGATGGCTTCGTAGGCATTCCACTTGTTGTTGGCGTCGATCAGCAGGTCCACCTTGGGACCGATGGCGTCCCGCACCGCGCGCACGCGCTCGACGTCCAGCGCGAACGGCTCCCCGCCGACCTTCATCTTGACCGCGCGGAAGCCTTCCCGGACATAGCCTTCCATTTCGCGCGCCAGCTCGGCCAGCCCCTTGCCCTCTTCGTAGTAGCCGCCCGCGGCGTAAACCCGGATGCGTTCCGTGAAGCCGCCCAAGACCTGGTAGACCGGCAGATTCAGCGCCTTGCCGATGATGTCCCAGATGGCGATGTCGACGGCGCCTATGGCCTGGATGACGGCGCCCTTGGCCACCGGCTTGCGCCAGGAGCGGTACATGCGGTCCCAGATGCGCTCCACGAAGAACGGGTTCTCGCCGCGAATCACCGGGGCGAGGTTTTGCTCGATGATGTTGGTGAACCCGGCCGGGATGCTGCGCCCGACGATCCCGGCGTCGGTGTGGATTTCGAGCTGGGTCATGCCGGGCGCGCCGCCTCCGGACCAGAGGATGGCGTTGCGCTTGCGCGCGGTCTGTCCCGGAAAGCGCAGGCGCAGGAACTTCACCTCCGTGATGCGGATCTTGGGCGGGCGCGCGGCGGGCACGGGCGCGGCGCAGGAGGGCACGGCGGCGGGCGCCGTTCCGAGCAGGGCGGCGACGCTCGCTTTGATGGCGTTGCGGCGGGAGTAGCGTGTCGGCATCGGGAAGATTATACCCCCGCGCTTTCAACGCCCGGAGGCGGTCAATCCAGCGGCACGGCGAAGCCTTCCTCGGCAAAGTGGCGGTCGAAGGCGAACGCCTCCCGCGCCCCTTTCCGGCGCATCACCACGAAGCCGACGCAGTCCAGCAGGCTGAGTTTCTTCCGCCGCGCCGCCAGAAGAGCGGCCACCGCCAGGGTATGGATCGCTTCATCGACCCACACTTCGCATCGTTGCGATCGAGCACGGCATAAATCGCCGACGTGTCGACGAACGTCACCGCTGCCCGTAAGCCTCCGCCAGGTACTTGTCGTGCTCCTGGCTGACATCAGAAAGCCGCGAGGCGAAGCGTCCGGCGGCGGCCCGGGCGCGCGCCACCTTGCGATCCCGGTTGAGCCCCGCCTCTCTACTGAGAAACGAGTCGACGCTCATCCGGATCAGCTCCGCAAGCGGGATCCGGCGTTCCGCGGACATCGCACGGAGCGTGGCGGCTCGCTCTTCCGTTAGCTGGACCTGGGTGCGAACCATCCGCTTACAGATTAGCAGATGGTGCTGGCATGATGTCTCCGCCGTTACGGGGGCCGCGGGACGGCGCTGCCGCACGCCCGCGGCGGTGGCGCGGGGGAACCCGCTCGACAAAGCTAACTGGATTTGTTATTCTACAGTTAGAGGAATTCTATCCGGTATGGCAGCGAAACCAGCGTACGCGGCAGGGGCGCAAGTCGAGCATGGGAAGTATGGTCTTGGCACGGTGATGTCCTGCAATGACGAGCACATCGTCATCCGCTTCGACGACCATGGCGAGAAGAAGTTCGTGTGCAGCATCGCGCTGGCCGCCATCAAGAAATCCGACCGGACTCCGCCGCCGGAAAAGAAAGCCTCCCGCAGCCGCAAGAAGGCCGCCCCAGCGGCCGCTTCCGCGTAGTTCCCCGCCCGGGCCTTGCCGGACGCCGGCGCCACGCGGCTCTCTGCTACACTGGAGGTCTCCACGATGAAGTTCGGCGTCGTCGTCTTTCCCGGCAGCAACTGCGATCACGATGCCTGGTACGCCGTGTCCCAAAACCTCGGCGAGCAGGCCGATTTCATCTGGCACGACTCCACCGATCTTGGCGGCGCCGACGCCGTGATTCTCCCCGGCGGCTTCTCCTACGGCGACTACCTGCGCTGCGGCGCCATCGCCAAGTTCTCGCCCGTCATGGCGGCGGTCCGCAGGTTCGCCCAGGAAGGGGGTCTGGTGCTGGGCATCTGCAACGGCTTTCAGATCCTGGTGGAGTGCGGCCTCCTGCCCGGCGCGCTGATCCGCAACCGCGGCCTCAAGTTCATCTGCCGCCCGGTGGATCTGGTCACCGTGACCACGGATTCCCCGTTCACCAACCAGTCCGCCAAGGGAGAAATCGTGCGCATCCCGATCGCCCATGGCGAGGGCTGCTACGTGGCCGACGAGCGCACGCTCGACGAGCTCGAAGCCGAGGATCGCGTCGTCTACCGCTATCTGGACAATCCCAACGGTTCGGCGCGCGACATCGCGGGCATACTCAACCGGCAGCGGAACGTGCTTGGCATGATGCCCCACCCGGAACGCGCCTCCGACCCCCTGCTGGGCTCCACCGGCGGACTGGCCGTTTTCCGGTCCATGGCCGCGGCGGTGGAAAAAGCCGCCGTCCGATGAAATCCCAATGAGCGCCATCACACCCGACCTCGTCGCGGCTCACCAGTTGACGGAGGCGGAGTACGAGAGGATCGTGTCTCTGCTCGGCCGCGAGCCAACCTACACCGAACTCGGCATCTTCAGCGTGATGTGGAGCGAGCACTGTTCGTATAAGAGTTCGCGGCTGCACCTGAAGAAGCTGCCCACGCGCTCGAAGCTGGTGGTGCAGGGCCCCGGCGAGAACGCCGGCATTGTCGATATCGGCGGCGGCTACGCCATCGCCTTCAAGATCGAATCGCACAATCATCCCAGCTTCATCGAACCGTTCCAGGGCGCGGCCACGGGCGTGGGCGGCATCCTGCGCGACATCTTCACCATGGGCGCGCGCCCCATCGCGGTGCTGGACGCGCTGCGCTTCGGCCCGCTCGACGACCCCGAAACCGGCGCGCGCAACCGCCGCATCCTGGAGGGTGTGGTAGCGGGCATCGCGCACTACGGCAACTGCTTCGGCGTGCCCACGGTGGGGGGCGAAACGGTCTTTGAACCGTCCTATGCCGGCAACCCGCTGGTGAACGTCTTCGCTCTGGGCGTGTTCCGCAAAGACCAGATCTTCTACGCGCGCGCCGAGGGCGAAGGCAATCCGGTGATTTACGTTGGCGCCAAGACCGGCCGCGACGGCATCCACGGCGCCTCAATGGCCTCGGCCGAGTTCAGCGAGGAGTCCCACCAGAAGCGGCCCAACGTGCAGGTGGGCGATCCGTTTCTCGAAAAGCTGCTGTTGGAGGCGTGTCTGGAAGCCATGCAGACCGGCGCCATCGTCGGCATCCAGGACATGGGCGCCGCCGGCCTCACCTGCTCCACCTGCGAGATGGGCAGCCGCGGGCATACCGGCATCGAGATCGATCTTCAGTACGTGCCGCAGCGCGAGAGCGGCATGACGCCCTACGAGATCATGCTCTCGGAATCGCAGGAGCGCATGCTGCTGGTGGCCGCCAAGGGCCGCGAACAGGAAGTGGTGCGCGTCTTCCGGAAGTGGGGCCTGGACGCCGTCACCATCGGCGTGGTCACGGGCGACGGCAAGATGCGCGTCAAGTATCACGGCCGGGTGGTGGCCGAGATCGACACCCGCGCCCTGGCCGACGAAGCGCCCATCTACGACCGTCCTCACACCGCGCCGCTTCGCACGGCGCCGCTCGAAGCCCCCGGGTTCGCAAGCGCCGATTTGAACCGCGACCTGCGGACGCTGCTCACCTCCGCCGACCTCTGCTCGAAGCGCTGGATCTGGGAGCAGTACGACTACATGGTGCGCACCAACACGCTCCAGGGACCGGGCGGCGAC
This sequence comes from uncultured Bryobacteraceae bacterium, assembly GCA_937921835.1. GTDB lineage: Bacteria > Acidobacteriota > Terriglobia > Bryobacterales > Bryobacteraceae > CAKZVG01. The sequence goes on from CAKZVG010000704.1 coordinate 14,785, forward strand.
GCGGCCATCGTGCGCATCAAAGAAACCGGAACCTCGGTCGCCATGGCGCTCGACGGCAACGGGCGCTACACCTATCTCTCGCCCCGCGAGGGCGCGAAGTTGATGGTCGCCGAGTGCTGCCGCAACCTGTCCACGGTGGGAGCGCTGCCGGTGGCGGCGACCAATAACCTGAACTTCGGCAACCCCGAACGGCCCGGGATCATGGCCCAGCTTGTCGAAGCCATCGAGGGGATGGCCGAAGCCTGCGAGTTCTTCGAGACCCCGATCACCGGCGGCAACGTCAGCCTGTACAACGAGACGCTGGGCGAAGCGGTCTTCCCTTCGCCCGTGCTGGGCATTGTCGGCCTGCTTGACACCCGGCCCCCGCTGACCATCCATTTCAAGAACCCCGGCCGCGCCGTCGTGCTGCTGGGCGGACTGGGAACCTGCGACCCGGTGCGCTTCGGCGGCACGCAGTACGCCAAGCAGGTGCTCAAAGACCTGTGGGGCTTGCCGCCCGCTCTCGACATGGACTACGAGAAGCGCGTGCAGGCGGCCATGCGGCGCATCGCGGAAAGCGGACTCGCCGAATCGGCCCACGACCTGAGCGATGGCGGACTCGCCGTGGCGCTGGCTGAGTGCTCGTTCGGAGAAGACCCCATCGGTGCGGTGATTGAATTGGACTCCAGGCTGCGGCCGGAGCTGCTGCTGTTCCACGAGGGGCCGTCGCGCATCCTGGTTTCCACGGCCGATCCCGAAGCCGTGGCGCGCCTCGCGGCCGGGTATGGCGTGGAAGCGCCGCGCATCGGAACCACGGCGGCGGACGTCCTCAAAATCAGCAACCGCGGAGCGGCGCTGATCCAAGCGGGCGCGCGCGAACTGAAGGAAGCCTGGGAAGGCGCTTTGGAGAAGATGCTGCATGCTTGAGACGCCGTTCGACAAGTTCCGGGAAGAGTGCGGCGTGGTGGCCATCCACGGCCATCCCGAGGCGGCCAACCTGGCTTACCTCGCGCTGCACGCCTTGCAACACCGCGGGCAGGAGAGCGCCGGCATCGCCTCCAGCGACGGCCGGCTCATCCACACTTACAAGAGCATGGGCCACGTAGCCGACATCTTCACGCCGGAGCGGCTGGGGCGGCTGCCAGGGCACCTGGCCATCGGCCATACCCGCTACTCGACCACCGGCGAGACCGCGCTGCTCAACGCGCAGCCCTTCGCGGTGGCCTGCAACAAGGGCCGCATCGCGGTGGCGCACAACGGCAACATCACCAACGCCAGGGAATTGCGCGGCAGCCTGGAGCGGGAAGGATCGATCTTCCAGGCGTCGAGCGATACCGAAGTCATTCTGCATCTTGTCGCGCGCTCGCGCGAGCGCCTGCTGGAGGCCGCTCTGCGGGAGGCGCTGCTCGAACTCGACGGCGCCTTCTCGCTGGTGTTTCTGGCCGAGGACCGCGTCATCGTGGCGCGCGATCCGCATGGATTCCGTCCCCTGGCCATGGGCCAACTGGAGCTGTCGGGCAGCCGCATCAGCTACGTCTTCGCGTCGGAAACCTGCGCCTTCGATCTGCTGGGCGCGGTGTACGTCGGCGAGGTCGAGCCGGGTGAGATGGTGATCGTGGGACCCGAAGGGGTGACGCGCGAGCGCTACGCTCCCCCGCGCAACCGCGCCCACTGCGTCTTCGAGCACGTCTACTTTTCGCGCCCGGACTCGATCGTATTCGGCCGCTCGGTGCAGGAGTCGCGCGAGATGCTGGGCCGCATGCTGGCGCGCGAGCACCCCGCCGAAGCCGACGTGGTGGTGCCGGTGCCCGATTCCGGCGTCACCGCCGCGCTGGGTTTCGCCGCCGAATCCGGCATTCCTTTCCGCCACGGGCTGATTCGCAATCATTACGTCGGGCGGACCTTCATCGAGCCTTCGCAGGGGTTGCGCGATTTCGGCGTCAAGCTGAAGCTGAACCCGGTGCGGCACCTGCTGGAAGGCAAGCGCGTGATCCTGGTGGACGATTCCATCGTGCGCGGGACGACCTCGCGCAAAATCGTGCGCATGGTGCGCAGCGCCGGCGCGCGCGAGGTCCACCTGCGCATCTCCTGCCCGCCCACCGTTTCGCCGTGCTTCTACGGCGTCGACACGCCGACCAAGAGCGAGCTCATCGGCGCCAACAACAGCGTGGACGAGATCCGGCGCTTCGTCGAAGCCGACTCGCTCGGCTACCTGTCGATCGGCGCCTTGCGGCGCTGCGTGGCCGACGAGGAAGAGCACGGCTACTGCTACGCCTGCTACACCGGCGACTACCCGACGGATTTCGTTGATCTCGAGGCGTTGATGCGCTCCAGGACGCGCCTCGGCTGAGCCACCCGCATGCCTTCCGTCGCCACTTCGGCCCAAGCCGTCCCGCATTCGCGCATCCGCGAGCTGGCCGAGATCGCCATGGCCATGGACGCCTCGGCGCGCGATCCCAAAGACAGAGTTCTGAAGCTCTACTTCGGCGAGTCGAACATCCCGACGCCGGACTACATCAAGCGCGCCGCGCGGAAGGCGCTGGCCGAAGGCTACACCTTCTACACCGAGAACGCCGGCCTGCCCTCGACGCGCCGCGCGCTGGCGCGCCACTATCGCGCGCTGCACGGCGTGGAACTGGACCCGGAACGCGAGATCGTAATCACGGCTTCCGGCGTGCAGGCGCTGAACGTCGGCATCCGCTGCGCGCTCGATCCCGGCGCCGAGGCCATCATCCTCACGCCCGCCTGGCCCAACGGCGCCTCGATCACGCGCCTGTGCAACGCCACGCCGGTCGAAATCCCGCACCCGCTGCGCGGCGCGCGTTACGAGATCGACTTCGAGGCTCTCGAACGCGCCCTGACGCCACGCACGCGGCTGCTGCTCTACACCTCACCCTCGAATCCGTTGGGCTGGGTGGCGAGCGAAGAGGACCAGGGGCGGCTGCTCGAGTTCGCGCGCCGGCACGGCCTGTGGTTGCTGGCGGACGAGGTGTATGAGCGCCTGTACTATCCGCCGCGCGGCGGACCGGCGCTGGGCGCGCCCGTGCCGTCCATTCTGCGCCTGTGCACCCGCCAGGACGCGGTGATGGTGGCGCAGTCCTTCTCGAAGAGCTATTGCATGACCGGCTGGCGCGTGGGCTGGCTGGTGGCGCGCGCGGATCTGGCCGCCCGGGCCGCGCAGTTGAACGAGTTCATCATCTCGCACGCGCCCACCTTCGCGCAGCGCGCCGGCGAGACCGCGCTCGAACAGGGCGAGCGGCCGCTTGCCAGGATGCTCGCGCGCCTCAAGCGCAACCGCGATTTCTGCCTGAAGGCGCTGCGGGCGATGCCGCGCGTGACGGCGCCCGAACCGGAAGGCGCCTTTTACCTGTTCCCCCGGATCGAAGGCCTTGCCGATTCCTTCGATTTCTGCCGCCGCCTGCTGCTTGAGACGAAAGTCGGCCTCGCGCCCGGAGTGGCCTTCGGCGCGGGAGGCGAGGGATCGGTGCGCGTCTGCTACGCCGCCGAGTTGCCGATTCTCGAGGTGGCAATGGAGCGGCTGGCGGCGTTCCTCAAGCACTTCCCACAGGCTTGAACCGGGCGGGCGCTGCGTATCCTGTAACCCGGCGTTCGTGAGCCTGTAACGTCACCCGCCTAGAATCCGTGCTATGGTGCGCATCGCAATCCTATGCTCATTCTGCCTGCTCCCGCTCTGCGCGCAGTCGGACTTCACCTCACTTTCTGGAACCGTTGCCGACCCCTCGCCGGCCGCGGTCCGCGACGCCCGGGTCACGCTCAGGAACCTCGCCACTGGCGCCGTCCGCGAGACGCGCAGCGACGAAAGCGGCTTCTACCAATTCACGCTCCTGGCGCCGGGGACTTACGAAATCGCCGTCGAAGCGCCGGGGTTTCAGCTTTTCCGGGATACGGGCGTGACGCTCAAGGTGGCGCAGCCGGCGCGGTTGGACGTCGAGCTGCTCCTCGGACACACCTCGCAATCAGTGACCGTAACAGGAACGGTTTCGGCGCTGGTAGCCGACACAGCGGCGCAGGGAACCGTGATCGGGCAGGAAAAGATCGCCGCCCTGCCGCTGAACGGGCGGCAGTTCCTCCAGCTTGCGCTGCTCGCGCCGGGCGCCAATCCCGGCGGACGCGCCGTGCAGCAGAATCAGATCCGCCAGGGCTTCCAGGGAAGCTTCAGCGCCTCCGGCGGGCGCAGTAACAACAACGCGTTCCTGCTGGACGGCGCCGCCAACACCGACGTCGACTACAACATGCTGAACTTCGCGCCGGTGGTGGACTCGATCGCCGAGTTTCAGGTGCAAACCTCGCTGTACAGCGCCGAATACGGCCGCGCCTCCGGCGCGCAGATCAACGTCGTCACCAAATCCGGCGGCAACGAACTGCACGGCTCGGCCTGGGAGTTCCTGCGCAACGACCGCCTGGACGCGCGCCCCTTCAACCTCCCCTCGAGCAGGCTGCCCAAGTACCGGCGCAACCAGTTCGGCGCCACCTTGGGCGGGCCGTTCGTCAAGAACCGGCTGTTCGGTTTCTTCGCCTACGAAGGGCTGCGCGTCCGGCAGGCGGCGGCGGCGCTGACTTCGGTCAACGTGCCCACCGAGCTCCAGCGCGCGGCTGACTTCCGCGCCACGCGCGGCGGCATCTTCGATCCCGATACCCTCTCGGGAGGCGTGCGCCTGCCCTTCCCGGACAACCGCATCCCGGCCAGCCGCATCAATCCGCTGTCGCTGGCGGCCATGAAGCCGGTCCCGCTCCCGAACGTGCCGGGGACGACACTGTTCGTGAACGCCGAGGAGGTGCTCACGCAGAACGCCGGGAACTACTCGCTGCGCGTGGATGGCGTGGCGAGCGAGCGCTGGAACGTGTTCGGCCGCTACTCCATCGCCGAAGAAAACGCCACCGTGCCGGAGGTGACGCCGGGCCGCGGCACCCAGAACAACGGCCGTCCGCAAAACGCCGTGGCCGGCTCGACGCTGGTGCTCAGCCCCAACCTGGTCAACGAGACCCGCCTGGCGTTCAACCGCATGCGCCTGCTCAGCGGCCTCCCGGAGCCGCTCTTCGAGGTCGCGGGCCAGAAACGGGAGTTGCCGCGCTTTCTGCCCGCCGGCTATCCCACCATGGGCGGCGCGGGCGGCTTCTCGACCACCGCTTCCGGCGGGATCGCCATGGTGCGCAACAACAACTTCCAGGTCTACAACAACCTCTCCTGGCGGCGCGGGCGCCATTCGGTGAAGGCCGGCTGCGAGGTGTTCCACATCCGGTACAACCGGGAGGAAGCAGGCAACCCGCTCGGCTCCTACCAGTTCACCAACGGCTTCACCACCCGCACCGCGCGTAATGACGGCACCGGCGACGCGCTGGCGAGCTTCCTGCTCGGCATGACCACCAACGCCCAGCGCTCGGTGGGTCCGCGGCGCATGGATGGCCGCCAGACCATGCTCTCCCTCTACCTTCAGGACGATGTCCGGCTCAGCCGGGACCTCACCCTCAACGCGGGACTGCGCTATGAGCTTGCGCCACCGCTCTACGACATCCGGAACCAGGCGGCCAACGTCGACTACAGCAGGGTCCCGTCCCCGGCGGCCATCTTCGCCGAGGGCCGTACCGCGTTCTACCGACCGCTGCTGTTCCTGTGCGGGACCGACGGCTATCCCAAGGGCTGCGCCCATACCGACTACAACAACCTGTCGCCGCGCCTGGGCCTGGCCTGGAAGGCCACAGCGCGCACCGTGCTGCGCGCCGGGGCCGGCATCTATTACGCCGCCAACGACACCAATCCGCTATTCCGCCTGGTGGCCGGCCTGCCCAACAGCATCACGCAGACCCTGACCAGCGACCTGTTCGTGCCCCGCTACCGCGGCTACGACATCTTCGGACCCGCCGTCGTCGGGCCAACCGCAATCCAAGGCACCTCCATTGACCTGTTCCAGCGCACCAGCTACACCCCCCAGTGGAGCTTCTCGCTTCAGCGTGAGCTGGCGCGAGATCTGGTCCTCGAAGCGGGCTATTTGGCCACGCTTGGCATCAAGCTCGAACAAAACGTACACACCAACAACGCGCTGCCCGGACCCGGCAACGCCGACCCGCGGCGCCCCTACGGGGGGCTGTCCTTTGCGCCCGGGCTGAAGTTCCCTCAAGACATGGTGGTCACCAGGGACTTCGTGCCGCTTTCCTTCGCCAACCACTATCCGAAAACGGCGCAGTCGAACTACCACGCGCTGCTGGTGAAGCTCGAGAAACGCTTCAGCGGCGGGTTCTCCCTGCTGAGTTCCTACAGCTTTTCGAAGGCTATCACCAACGCGCCGCAGCTGCGCAACGCCGGCGGCGCCAGCGGCGCCGAGAATACGCCGCCGCAGAATCCCTACGATCTTCGGGCTGAGCGCGGCCTGGCGGCGTATCATGCCAGCAGCCGCTGGGTGAATAGCTTCGTCCTCGATCCGCCTTTCGGACGCGGCAGGAGGTTCCTGAAGGGCGGCGTCCCGGCGGCCGTACTGGGCGGCTGGCGTGCCTCGGGAATCCTGGCGATGCAGACCGGCTTCCCGTTCTCGGTCAACGTGGCGGGGGACACCGCCGGACAGGGCTCCGGAGCGGGAGGCGTCATTATCCGGCCGAACCTGGTTCCCGGCGCGGGGGTCGCGCTTCCCTCTTCCGAGCGCACCCCGGCGCGCTTCTTCAACACCGCCGCCTTCACGCTGCCGCCTCCTTACACGTTCGGGAATGTTGGGAGGAACACGGTGATCGGGCCGGGGCTGGTCAACCTGGATTTCGGCCTCGCGCGACAGGTCCGCCTCAGCGAACGCCTCAGGCTGGAGGGCCGGGGCGAAGCCTTCAATCTGTTCAACCGCCCGAATTACAACATCGTCGGGCGCATCATCAGCGACACGGCCACCTTCGGACGCGTGCGGAGCCAGTTGGATCCGCGCCAGATCCAGTTCGGCCTGAAACTGCTATTTTAGTGCTCGGGCCTGGCGCCGGCCCGGGCCCTTGCCGCCGACGTGGCTCAGGCCGGGGTGACTGTGGTCCGCATGGCCCTCATCGCAGCATCACCCCGGATGCCGTCGTGACGCCTAGAGTTCAATCCGCGTGCCCAGCACCGCGAGCAACCGCGCCAGCCATGCCGGGTGGGCGGGCCAGGCGGGAGCGGTGATCAGATTGCCGTCCGCGTGCGCCTGATCGATGGGGATGTCGGCGTAGACGCCGCCGCACTGGATCACCTCGGGCGAGACCGCCGGGTAGCAGCTCACGGTCCGGCCCTTCAGGACGCCCGCCGCGGCCAGGATTTGCGCGCCGTGGCAGATGGCCGCGATAGGCTTGGACGCCGCCGCGAACTCACGCACCAGTTCGACGACGCGCAGGTTCAGCCGCAGGTACTCCGGCGCGCGCCCGCCGGGGATGACCAGCGCGTCGTAGTCCGCCGCGCGCGCCTGTTCGAAGTCCGCCGTCACGGCGAAGTTGTGCCCGCGCTTTTCGCTGTAGGTCTGGTCGCCTTCGAAATCGTGAATGGCGGTGCGCACGGCCGCGCCCGGCTGCTTGCCGGGGCAGACGCTCTCCACCTTGTGCCCCACCATCGCCAGCGCCTGGAACGGCACCATCGCCTCATAGTCCTCGACGTAATCGCCCACCAGGAACAGAATCCGTTTCGCCGCCATGGATCGTCCTCCTCGACCTTATCCTCGCACAGCCGGCGCCGCGCGCCGCGCGCGTCCCGCATAGGAGGCCAGGTAGCGCGCCCACTTGCGTGCGGCATCCTCGGCAGCGAAGTGCTCCTCCCAGTATTGATGCAGCGCCTCGAACTTGTCCCGCTGGCGCCCGGCGAGCAGGCGCAGCAGGCGGCGCACCTGCGGGGAACGCCGCGAGCCGGCCGCCAGCACCATACCGCGCGTCACCTCGCAGTCGTTGATGTCGCCTAGAAAGGTCTGTACCCGCCGCAGCGACTCGATTTTCTTCTCGAGCCCCGGGCCGTACAGCGGCCGGAACAACTCCAGAGTGTAGCGGAAGCGTTTCGTCAACAGCCGGAAGGCGTGCAGTTTGGCGGCTGGCGTCCCCGGCTTCACCGCCTCGGAACCCGCCGCGAAAAACCGGCCAGCGAGCGCGGGCAGCACGGCGCGCGCGTTCGCGGCCAGGCTCTTCGATTCGTCCCAGGAAAGCTCGTCTTTCATGCCGCCACCAGATGCAGGCCGGAGCGCCAGCGCGCCGAGAAGCCGCGGCGTTCGTATTCCTTGAGCAGATCCTTGAAGTCCCGCTCGGCGTCCCGGCGCGCCGTTTCGAAGGCGGCGCGCAGCGGGGCGTCCGGCGGGAGGCCGGCGCGGTCGCAGAGTTCGAGCGCGATGTCGCGGTCCCGGACCTC